>CAMZNQ010000086.1 GCA_947313765.1 uncultured Sulfurovum sp. | reverse complement strand
AAAATTTTATGAGTACATCAATAAGTCTCCTCATTTTCTTTTTGTTTCAGCAACTCCAAAAGAGTTAGAAATTGAGCTATCTAGTGTGGTGGCAGAACAAGTTGTACGCCCAACAGGACTTCTTGACCCCGAGATTGAAGTAATTTCATCTACCTATCAAGTCGAAGACTTACATGATAGAATGAAGCTTGTTATTGAAAAAGGAGAACGGGTTTTAGTAACTGTACTTACAAAAAAAATGGCAGAAGAGTTAACCACCTACTACAACGACTTAGGATTAAGAGTTAGATATATGCACTCTGACCTTGATGCAATTGAGCGTAACCAAGTGATTCGCTCTTTACGTTTAGGAGAGTTTGACATCTTAGTGGGAATCAATCTACTTAGAGAGGGTCTTGATTTACCAGAGGTTAGTCTAGTGGCAATTTTAGATGCTGACAAAGAGGGATTTTTACGCTCTACCACTTCTCTCATTCAGACTGCAGGAAGAGGAGCTAGAAATGTTAATGGTCGTGTATTGATGTATGCTAATAAGATTACAAACTCTATGAGAGAGACTATTGAGATAACCTCTAAAAGACGTAAAGTACAGATTGCATATAATATAAAGCATAATATTACTCCAAAAACTACACTTAGAGAACTTGATACCGATTTAAAAGTTGAAGATTCTGGAGATTTATACAATAAGAAGAGTAAAGTGGATAGAATTCCAAAATCTGAAAGGCAAAAGATAGTAAAAGAGTTAAAAGCCAAAATGTTAGTCGCCTCTAAAAACTTAGAGTTTGAAGAGGCAGCTAGATTACGTGACCAGATTGCTAAAATCAAGAAACTTTAAGGTTTAATATAGACTCTATTGAATGTAACAATGCCATAAGGTGCATTTTAATGCACTCTCATGTATAATCAAATTAAAAATATTTAAGGGAAAGAATGAGTATAGACCTAACCTCCCCCGACCTATATTTTAACCGTGAACTCTCATGGTTAAAGTTTAACTCTCGTGTTCTTGCACAAGCGAAAAGAAAATCTCTTCCACCACTAGAGCGTATGAAATTCTTAGCTATTTATGGTACAAATCTTGATGAATTTTATATGATTCGTGTAGCAGGATTAAAAGCACTACTTAAAGCACGGGTACAAGAGACTGCTATTGATAAATTAACACCAACCGAACAGCTTAAAACTATTCACAAGACGATTCATAAAGAGCAAAAGATAGTTGAATCCTCTTTTCAAAATATTATGAATGAACTTAAAGAGCATAATGTCTATATTAAAGAGTATAGTGAACTATCTCAAAGAGAAAAAGAGATTATAAAAACAGAGTTTTTTGAGCAGATTTACCCTGTAATTATGCCAATAGCTGTTGATGCAATGCACCCATTTCCTCATCTAAATAATCTTAGTTTTGCATTAGCTCTTAAACTAGAAGACTCCAAAGGTAATATTAAACATGGGCTTATTCGCATCCCTAGAATTTTACCACGATTTCTACAAGTAGATTTCTGCCATGTTCCCATAGAGTCTGTAGTTGACCACTTCTCTACTGAACTCTTTTATGGCATGAAAAAGTTAGCATCTATTCCATTTAGAGTTACAAGAAATGCAGATTTGGAGATTGAAGAGGAGGAGGCTGATGATTTCATAGAGATTATGGAGGAGGGATTACGTGCTAGAAATAGAGGTGTTCTTATTCGATTAGAGTTAATGGAGAGTCCAGATGAGTCTCTTCTTAGTTTTCTAAAGACACATTTAAAGCTAGACCCACTAGATGTATATGAGTATAATATGCCTCTAAATCTTGGTACACTTTGGGGCATTGTAACCCAAGAGAAACTAGCCTATTTAACACTACCAAACTATAGTCCTAAAATATTACCTCCTTTTGATGAAGATAATGATATTTTTAAAACCATTGAAAAGCAAGATGTACTTCTTTACCACCCCTATGAAAGCTTTGACCCTATTGTAAATTTTATTCAAGAGGCATCAAAAGATATAAATACTCTATCAATTAGAATGACTCTATATCGTGTAGGTAAAAACTCTCCTATTGTTAAATCTCTTATTAAAGCTAGTAAGGCAGGTAAACAGGTAACCGTTTTAGTAGAGCTAAAGGCTCGTTTTGATGAAGAGACAAATCTACATTGGGCAAGAAAACTTGAAGAGGCTGGAGCGCATGTAATATATGGCATTAAGGGGTTAAAAGTTCATGCAAAAGTGGCACAAGTTACTAAAAGAAAAGGAAAACAGCTTCAAGTCTATGTACACTTAGGAACAGGTAATTATAACCCTAGTACATCAAGGATATATACTGACATTAGCTATTTTACCTCTAAGATAGAGTTTACCCGAGATGTGACTAAATTTTTTCACTTTATTACAGGTTTCTCTGACCATAGTGAGCTAAATAGACTAACTCTATCTCCAGAGCATATTAAACCAAAGCTCATTAAAATGATAGAGCATGAAGCAAATCAAAAAGAGAAAGGGCTAATCATCTTAAAGGCAAACTCCTTAGTTGACCCTGATATTATCCAATCACTATATAAAGCCTCTATGAAAGGGTGTAAAG
>CAMZNQ010000085.1 GCA_947313765.1 uncultured Sulfurovum sp. | reverse complement strand
TCTATGAGCTGTTTTTGAATGTTCGCAACCGACTTTCGGTAGAGCTTTACATTTTTAATCTCGGAGAGAGGGGTAAAGTTGGCTTTGGAGAGCACATCGTAGAGCGTTGTCCCTTTTTTGAGCGTAATATCTTTCGCTCCTGTATGCTCCCCCTCTAACGTTACGCTAATGGTATTGACATAGTAGTTAGAGAAGAACTTAATTTTCGTCCCATTTTTTACCTCGACATTAGAGGCTTGATTTAATGCGTAATCTCTACTGCTCTCTTGCCCATTCTCCCATGAGGTTAGCATGAAACGGTTGGCTGTTGGTTTAGGCATGATGAACTGCATCACATCTTTTACAGAGCTGTATTGGTTCAAAAGCTCAAAGATATAAGGACGGTTCACATCGCCCTCAACCTCCACAAAGTTGTTTACAGGGTTAACTAAGATAACATCACCATTTCTAAACTGAAAGAGGTCAACTTGCCCCTCCAACAGAAATTGGTAGAGGTCAACCTCTCGAATAATCTCTTTTTCTCTTAAGATGCTAATGTGTCGATAACTCCCTTGACCACGAACAATCCCCCCTGCTTTGTCAATGAACTGTAAAATGGAGTCCGTAGAGAGACCATTGTAAAGCCCCACTTGGTTGACATTTCCTGATACAAAGACCGAGATGGGTTGGTACTTTTTTAAGTCGGCGTAAACATAGACATTGTCATTAAAAGTTTTTTTAACACTTTGGGTGATGGTACTTTTTAAATGTTGATTAGAGAGACCTAACAGTGCCGCCTCTCCAGCTTTAGGAATGAAGATGTTTCCCTGTTTATCTACCGTTAAGTCACCCATGAACTCATAGGCTCCCCAGAGTTTAACAGAGATGATATCTCCTACATTAATGAGGTACTCAGGGTTATAACGAAACTGCTGATTCTCTTTAAAGTTTCCTTTAAAAATCTGTTCGCCAAAGTAACTTTTATTTTTTTGCGTTGAGAGTTGACTTTTGTCTGTTTTTTGTTCGGTTAACTCTATCTCTACTGCCATGAGTAGATTGGCTATTAGTAAAAAAGGTAGTAGTAGTTTAAAAAGTTTCATTTTAATCCTTATGTTCGCGTATGAGCGTAATGATGAGTTTAAGAATAGCATAGAGGAAAAAGAGTATGATATAAATGGTAAGAATATCTTCTATTTTATTCGGGTAAGCATAGCTCTCTGCAAGGGTCGCTTGGGTAATTACAATAAGATTTTTACTCTTCTGCTGTATAATAAACCTTGTCTCTTCAAGTTTCGTTAACACTTGCCGATAAAGCTCTTTATTAAACTCCACCTCACTCTCTAAAAGTGTAAAGTCAGACAAATCGACATTAAGCTCACGCTTTCCATTTGCCCCTGTCATTTTTCTTTTTATTTTAGCAATACTCTTTTTAATATAGTCAATGTTCCCACTCATGAGTTTCATCTCTGCTGAATCACTATTGAGATACTGCAACTTACTATTGTATGCCACCTCTTTTTGCACCAATTCTGCTTCAAGTGAAGCCATAATAGTACTTTTAGACTCAATATCTATTTTAGGGTCAATGGTTCTGTGCTTACTTTGGTATTGTAATAGTTTAGAAAGAGAAGCAATAAACTTTTTATACTTCTCTCTCTCCTGTTTCTCTAAAAATGTCAAAACAATTTTGGTATTTTTTGCTTCAAAAAGGTTCAATGTTTGAGCAGAATACTCTATGATTTTTT
>CAMZNQ010000084.1 GCA_947313765.1 uncultured Sulfurovum sp. | reverse complement strand
TTTTTCATTTGAACTGTAATACATTTTTTCTCCTTTAAATTATTTTCAACTTTAAATATTAATATATATTAAAGTTTAACATAAATAAACTTAAAATATATTTTAACATCAGCAATTCTAATTTTAAAAATCACTAAATTTTAGCTACAATACAAATCACAAATAAAAACAAAGAAACAAAGCATGAATAAAAGAGCATTTAAGACATTTATAAGTTTGTTTAAAAAAAAAGCGAAATGTTTCCCAGATAAAAGAAGAGGAAAAAATATAAGCATAAAAATAGAAGATATAGTCCTATCAGCATTTAGTATGTTCTATATGCAATCAAGTAGCTTCCTAGAGTTCCAAAGAAAGATGGAAACCAAAGAGGGAAAAAATAATGCTAAAAGTCTATTTGATATAGATAGAATAGCAAGTGATAACCATATAAGAGATATGCTAGATTATATCGACCCAAGCTATTTAAAACCTTTTTATAAGGAGCAATTTGACTATCTTAAAAATGCAAAAATATTAGACTCCTATAAATATATGAATAGGTATTTAATAGCACTAGATGGAACGCAATATCACTCCTCTAAAACTATTTGTTGTAAAAACTGTCTAACTAAAGAGTATAAAGAGGGAGAGATAACCTATTCCCATCAAGCAATAACCCCAGTAATAGCTTCACCTGATATGAAAAGAGTTATCTCTTTAATGCCAGAACTGATAAAAAATGGTGATGGAGAAGAGAAACAAGATTGTGAAATCAATGCTTCAAAAAGATGGTTAAAAAGCAGTAAAGCCTTAAATTTAGAGGCTATCCTGCTAGGAGATGACCTATACGCACATGAACCATTCTGTAGAGATACACTAAAAAATGGATACTCTTTTATCTTTGTAGCCAAAGAGGATTCTCATAAAATTATGTATGAACATATTAATTTTATAGAGGGTATAGGTGAGATAGAAAAATATGAAACGATTGAAGGTAGAGCCAATGAGAAAGAGAGTTGGAGCTATAAATTTGTAAATGAAGTACCAATAAATGGTAAAGAAGATGCCCTAAAAGTTAATTGGGTTGAAGTTGTAGTAATTGATAAAAAAGATAAACAAACTTATAAAAACTCCTTCATAACCGACATAGAGATAAGCAAAAAAAATGTTCACCAAATAGCTCGTGCAGGTCGAACCAGATGGAAAGTAGAAAATGAGAATAACAATACATTAAAAACAAAAGGTTATCACCTAGAGCATAACTTTGGTCATGGAAAAGAGCATCTATCAGGATTCCTATTTACTCTGAATATCTTAGCTTTTTTATTCCATACCGTACTTGATTTTTTAGATGAAAACTATGCCAAAGCAAGAAAAAAGTCACCAAGAGCAGAGTTTTTTAAAGAGATAGAGGTTCTGACCAAACATTTCTATTTTGATTCTTGGGATACCTTGATGCTCTTTATGATTAGAGATAGAGATTCACCGATGATACATGCTTCTGACTTTATATAGAAATTATTGGAGTAAAAATATGAATTTTTTTAATTATATCACTATTGTATTGTCTAAAATTCACTTATTATGGGTTTTAGGCTATTATTTGATATTGGCTCTTTTCGAAATTTATATTATTTTAAGGGTAGAGGAGCTTTTTTTTAGTTGATTTTTTAAGATGGGGGTAGTTTGGGTGCTATAGTTAGAATTGCTGTTCCATGACTGTATTTAGAAGTCTAGGGCTAATTGAGACAAAGCTTGTAAAAGTTAAAGAGTGGAATACCGATAAGAACTTTAGAGGGGTAAAGATAATGCCTATAGGGCTAG
>CAMZNQ010000083.1 GCA_947313765.1 uncultured Sulfurovum sp. | reverse complement strand
GTGATGATAAAACATTCAAAATTAAAACTGAAGTAGATGGTAAAACAAAAACAGTAGAGCTTGACAAAGATGAGTTGTATGACAAAATAAAAGAAGACCCAAATATATTGCGTCAACTAGGTTTAGCAGACAAAAAAGATGATGATGAAAAACTTTTGAATAAAGCTATTAAATTACAAAGGTCTATGTATGTAATTGAAAATATTGTAAAAAATCCACACAAAGATGAAGCAACTTCTGGTGACTATATAAAGAGAGGTGTAGAAACACTTACTAATGGTGTATCTGAAGTATCTGCTGGATTGATTGGGTTAGCGAAGAAAACATACTATGAAACAGGTAAATTTGGATTTGACCCTGATAGTAGAGATTCTGTTAAAGCTTACTTGGAATTTAAAAAAACTGTTGAGCCAATTGTGAGTTCAATTAAAGACAAAGAAAATCCTAATTTAACAAAAAGCAGTATACGAGCTTTAACTGATGTTCAAAAATTATCATTTAAACGAGGTGAATCACTATTTGAAAATCCTAAAAAAAGTATATATAATTATTTTCAAGATATATATGATGTTGCTGGTGCATTACTTACAAGTGCAAATCTAACATCTCAAGAGTATAGAGAAGAGAGTTATGCAAGACATATTCTAAATAATGTTCAAACAGGTTCTTTTGGATACTATGCTACAGATATGGGTGCAAGCTTATTTATATTTGGTGCTGAAATGAAAATGACAGGTAGTGTTATTGGAGGAACTGTCCTTGATTACTCAAGACAATTTATTGCTGGTGAGTTTATTGATGAAGAGCATCAAAAAGATAGATTTCTTGAAGGAACAATACAAAACCTTAAACACTCTGACCCTGTATTAGGATTAACTCAAGTTTTTATGGATGCAACACTTGGCTCTGTAATACACACAGCAACTACACATTTTAAACCAGCAGTTAGCAATCTTGGTGAAGCAGAAAAAGCTATAAATAAAAATATAAATATATCTGAAAAATATCTTGAAGCTAGAGATAATATTATTAAAAGTGAAGATGCAGAATTAAAACAATCAGTAAAAGAGCATACATTAAATATTCAAAGATTTTATACTGATAAAACATTATCAAACAAAGAGAGAAATGAACTAATAAGTGCTTCAACATTAAATGTTTTAATTAAGGCAGAAAAAGCAGGTATATTTAAAGATAATGAACTAAGTGAAGTTGTTAGTAAGTCAATAAGTGAATTAAATAGTGAATTAACAGACAGTAATATAGATTACTCTGGCTCTGAACCATTAAGCAGTAACATTAAAAAATATACAATATATACTTCAAAAGATTTAGATTTAAAAGGCTTTGAATTTACTGCAAAAGAACTAAGAGAAGCAGAAACA
>CAMZNQ010000082.1 GCA_947313765.1 uncultured Sulfurovum sp. | reverse complement strand
ACTCTTTTTTAATTCACTTAAATTCAATTCATCTTTTAAATTTATATAAAATTTAGAAGATATTTTTCTGTTATCATCAAAGTATTTAACCTTACTCTTTAGGTTATTAAAGTTTTTTAATATTCTATTTTTTATCTCTTTGGAGTTGTAGTGGCTCTTTATATCTTTAAAATAGTTCAGTAGACCATCTTTAGAAATATCATCATTAAATTTTTGAATATCTTTTTGACTCATAATGACTCTGTCTGGCTCATCAAGTTTACTAATCCAAAACTCTGCAATATTTAGATGTCTATTTGGGTTGACTATAAATATTGGTTGTCTCTTTTTTGACTTTGTCATTAAAGGTCTATTATCTCCTGTATTTTGACAAGAGGTAATTAGTAGTATTATTATAAAAAGTAATATTTTTTTCATAACTGAATTATATCAAATTTATTAGTAGAATTTTTTCTTTACTTATCTTTATTTTTTTTAATTTTAATTATTTTAGTATAAATAAATTAAATCTTTATATATAGCAAAGATTGGAAAAATCATATTGAAATTTTGGTTAATTTTTGGTCAAGTATGATTTTGCAAGATGAATCTTACTTTGGTAATCCACTTCGTCCTCATTTTCATATTGGAGAGCTTTCTCATGAGCTATTTAAACAATGGCTTAAACTTTTTCACGAAACAGTAGATGAGGTTTTTATTCCAACAATTGGTTATGAGTTTAAAGAGAGAAGTGAGATTATTGCAGGTAATTTCATGAGAAATTTAAGAGTAGGTAGAGAATAACTCTATCTACTTTTTACTTGGAAAACTCTTCAACATATTTTGAAAGAAGCTCTTCAGGCATTATTCCTGCTTGGGCAAATTGAACTTGACCTTTTGAGTCAATGGCAACAATAAATGGAATAGCACCTTGCCAACCACTCTTTTCCATTACATATCGTGCTACACTACCTACATCATAGTTTGAGAGTGTTATGTAATTGATTGCATGTTCTGCTCTATATGCTTTAATTGGGTCAACATCATTTTTTTGTACCTCAATAGCCATAATCTCTAGCTTATCTCTATATTTATTTTTTAAATTAACTAGATGAGGAACAGCCTGTTTACATGCAGGACATTGAAGACCAAAAAATTCAAGAAGTACAACTTTTCCATCCATTCCCTCTATTTTGAACTCATTCCCTTTAGCTTTAACTTTATAGGTTGTTCCATTTGTATCTATCATCTCCATATTATCGTTATTTGCATGTAGGTTAATTGTAAATAGTAGGGTAGCTATCAGATATAGTAGTTTTATTTTCATTATTTTTATCCTAAGTCTGTCTATTTTGAAAGAGTTGTTATAGTTACAAAGGAGGTATTGTGAATAGTTTAAAGTATTTTTATTTTTATTATTTGCATAATCAATCTCTATAACAACAAAATAGATAAAAAGACCAAGGAGTAAATCTCTTCAATCTATCTCTTTCATGTTGTTATTATAATAGATTTATATAAATGGTTGGCAAACAGAAGATTAACACTTAGTTAATGTTAAACTCTTTTAATGCCCTCTCCAAATCATCAGGGGTATCAATTCCAAAACTTTTTGTCTCTACCTCTATCATTGAAATCTCAAAACCATGATATAAAGCACGACGTTGTTCTAGTTTTTCTATATCCTCTAATGGTGCAGGAGATAGCTTACAAAAAGTCTCGAATGATTTTTTTGTAAACCCGTAAATC
>CAMZNQ010000081.1 GCA_947313765.1 uncultured Sulfurovum sp. | reverse complement strand
CAGGTGTTATAGATATTGGCGATGGTATGGCAGCAGTATTTAAAATGGAGAGCCACAACCACCCAAGCTTTATAGAGCCGTTTCAAGGGGCAGCAACTGGTGTTGGTGGAATTTTAAGAGATATCTTTACAATGGGTGCTAGACCTGTTGCAAATATGAATGCTTTACGTTTTGGAAATATTAAAAATCAAGACAATACAGCAAAATATCAAAGACACTTAGTTAAGGGTGTAACAGAGGGTATTGGTGGTTATGGAAACTGTATGGGTGTTCCAACTATTGGTGGAGAGGTATCATTTGATGAGTCTTACAATGGAAATATATTAGTAAACGCTTTTGCTCTTGGTATCTGTAAATCAGATGAGATATTTTTAGGAATTGCCGAGGGTATTGGAAATACTGTAATGTATGTAGGTTCTAAAACAGGACGAGATGGACTAGGAGGAGCTGTTATGAGTTCAGATAGCTTTACAGAAGAGTCAAAATCTCTACGCCCTACTGTTCAAGTAGGTGACCCATTTATTGAAAAGCTACTACTTGAAGCTTGTTTAGAGCTATTTAAGACTAAAGATGTTGTAGTTGGAATCCAAGATATGGGAGCTGCTGGGCTTACAAGTTCTGCATTTGAGATGGCAGGAAAGAGTGGTGCTGGTATGATTATGAATCTTGACCAAGTCCCTGCACGAGAAGAGAATATGACCCCTTACGATTTTATGTTAAGTGAATCTCAAGAACGAATGCTTGTTTGTGTTAAAAAAGGAAAAGAGCAAGAGGTTATAGATATTTTCAATAAATGGGATTTAGATGTAGCCGTTATTGGAGAGGTTACAGATACAGGTAGAATGGAGCTTACGTGGCATGGAGAAAAGGTTTGTGATATGCCTATTGCACCTGTAAGCGAGGAAGCACCTATTTTAGATAGACCAACTATTAGACCTAAATATTTAGATGAAATCTCAAAAAGAGATATTAATTCTTATGATAGAGTAGATAATCAAGTAGCCTTTGAGAAGCTTTTAAGTTCAATGGAAGTAGTTGATAAAGCTTGGATTTATGACCAATATGACTCAATGGTTCAAACAAATACAACAAAAACTCCAGGTAGCTTAGATGCAAGTTGTATTAGAGTAAAAGAGAATGGAAAGGCTTTAGCTATCTCTACAGATTGTAATCCACGTTACTGTTACATTGACCCACACATAGGTGGAGCTTTAGCTGTTGTTGAGTCTGGAAGAAATGTTGCTATGAGTGGTGCTAGACCTCTCTCTATTACAGATTGTCTCAATTTTGGTAATCCTGAAAATCCAGAGGTTATGTGGCAGTTTGCAGAGGCTTGTGAGGGGAGTAAAGAGGCTTGTGTAGAGCTTAATACACCGGTTGTTTCAGGAAATGTTTCACTATATAATGAGACAAATGGCGTTTCAGTATTTCCTACACCTGCCATTGGAATGGTTGGACTAAATGATGACCAAAACAGAGTTCTTTCTTCTTCCTTTCAAGGAGATGAGAATCATCTAATTCTTATTGGAGAGACAAAGATGGATTTTGGTGGTTCTTTATATATTAAAGAGTTATTTGGAGATACAGTAGGTTCTCTACCTAAAATAGATTATTCTAAAGAGCTTAAACTTTGGGAGCTTGTTATTGATGCAAATAGTAAAGAACTTTTATCTTCAGCTAAAGATTTAAGCTCTGGTGGATTGGCAATTGCTTTAGCTAAAATGTCAGCTGTTTCAGGAAAAGGGGTTGTTGTTGGTATTAGAGTGGATGATGAACGAGAGATATTCTCTGAATCTCAAAGTAGAGCCATTTTAGAGGTTAACAGTAAAGAGAATCTTGAAAAGGTTATTGATATGGCAAAAGAGCTTGGTCTTAAAACTGATATTATTGGTAAAGTTGGTGGAGATATTTTTAAAGTCAATAATCTTGAGATGGGTATTGATAGATTAAAAGATATCTATTTTAAAAGCTTTAAGGAGGTGGTTGAACAAGATATTTAATATCTTGTTTAGCCTGATATAATACAATTAAATTGACGTGCCTTCTCATCATATATTGGGTCTCTATTATCTAAACAATAGTATAGAGGCATTGGTAGTGATGGTTGAATAAGCTCTAACTCATCTATCTCCTCTGGAGTTGCAACAAATTTTTCAGGAGCAGGAATAATGGTATTTTGTTCCTCTTCTGTTAGAGGTTCTAATATCTCATTATATTGCTTAACATATTTACTTGATTCAAAATGGAATTTATCCAACCCTAATGTATTCTCTTTTACTTGTATGGTTTTATCTAAAGGGGTAAGTTTTATCTCTTCACCTTTTTTGAATTTATTAATTTTCATATTTGTTGATGGAGCAAATCTGCTTACATCTACTGTACAATGTCCCTCTGAACAGTTTAATCCATCAGCTATAGTTGAGTTTGTAAGTATTGATATTGATAGTACTACTGAGGTTAAAAAGTTTTTTTTAACTAACATTTGATTTCTTCTCCATAACTATATATTTTTTATGGAATATATTATGGCTAAACTAATATAAAATAAGATTGATTTTTAGAACATTTTTTAATAAATCTCTAGAAAAGTGTCATAATTGTGTAGTTATTCTTGAAATATAAATATTAAATAATATAAAAAAATTAATTATG
>CAMZNQ010000080.1 GCA_947313765.1 uncultured Sulfurovum sp. | reverse complement strand
GGAACCCATTTTGCATAACCATCAGCAACCATTCTCTTTTTAGTTACAGTTTTATATGTTGCAGGAATTGGTATTCTTCTTTCACTTGCAGGAGAGATTAACTTTTTAATCTTAACAGTTGTATATTTTGCAGGTGTAGTAACAACTTTTGTTCTTGCAGGTGTTGCAACAACTCTTTTTGAAACTTTATTATATTTTGCAGGTGTCGCAGTTAAACAGATTCTATCACACTGTTTAGTTGTACGAGTACGTGCATTTTTACCATTTGCAGTTGTCCAAAAGTAAGAAGCAGGTTGAACCTTAGCTCTTTTAGTTACAGTTTTATATGTTGCAGGAATTGGAATTGTTCTTGATGAAGCAGGTTCTACCAACTCTTGAATCTGAACAGTTTTATATTGAGGAGGAGTAGTAACTTTTCTAGTAGTAGCAGGTTTTGCAACAACTTTTTTAGTTACGGTCTTATATACAGGTGGAACTTCTACTAAACATACAACTTCCGATTCATTACAACCTCTATCTTGACATTTTGTCTTTTTCCACTCTGTTCTTGCAGGAGAGATTAAAACTCTACTTTTTACAATTTTATATTGAGCAGGAGATTTAACTAATCTTTCTGTACCTTCAGAAACTAAAATTCTTTTAGTTACAGTTCTATACTTAGCAGGAATCGCTTGTACTCTTTCACTTGCCTCTGATGCCAATACTCTTTCAGTAGTTGTCTGATATTTTTCTGGTCTATAGTGTTCATAGAAACAAGTACCTGGAGTTGCACCACTTACATTCATTCCAGCTGCAGCAGCTGCTTGTACACAAGTGTTTGATGCTTCAGAAGCATGGTTACCTAAGTTTGTTCTCCATGTTTGACTAGCAGGTTTAGTCATAACTCGATTATATACAGTTTTATATGTAGCAGGAACAGTTATTGTTCTTTGAGTTCCATCACTTACTTTAATTCTCTCTTTACCCCAACCATATTTAGCAGGAATAATTTGAACCTTCTCACTTGCTTCTGATGCCAATACTCTCTCTGTAGTTGTAGCATATTTAGCTGGAAAAAATGCTTTTGTAAAACATTGTCCTGGTTTTGCTGGTGGTAAATCATCTCCATCAATTGATTGTGCATTTGCACCTGTTATTAGTGTAGTAACAATAATTGATAGTTTTAATGAATTTTTAATTGTCATAATATTCTCCTATGTTTTGAATATGCAAAAATAAAGCATTAGCAATTATAAATCACTTTTCCTAATGCACAGCTTAAAACAAAAAAAAATACTTATATATATTTATATAATAATTTATTGTAAATAGATTATAGTTTGATGAGTAGAGAAGTAATCCAAAGAGATAAATTCTCTTTGGATAGAAAGTTTAGAATATCTTTCTTATTAATATAGTCCCAAAGATTGCATTGTAGCTACAGATAGACCAGCTACAGGTAGACCTTTAGCTTTTTGATAAGCACGAATTGCAGATTTAGTCTGATATCCAAATATTCCATCAATTGCACCATGGTAGTAACCAGCATCTTTTAATGCAGTCTGTACATTTCTCACTAGTGAAGGTTCTTTTGCAATAGTTGTTTGACAAACAATTGGAACCCATTTTGCATAACCATCAGCAACCATTCTCTTTTT
>CAMZNQ010000079.1 GCA_947313765.1 uncultured Sulfurovum sp. | reverse complement strand
AGTAGAACTGACATTGGATAAACCTGATTACACAACAACCGACACCATTAAGATTAATTTTAGTGAGATGGATAACCATCATAAAGATTGGATAGCTATTTATCCTAAAGGAAGCTCAACAGCATGGAAAAATGTTGTAAAATGGGCATGGACATATAATAAAAGTGAAGGAACATTTACTTTTAAAAACTTACCAGCAGGAGAGTATGAAGCAAGAGCTTTTTTCAAATAACTCTTACTATATTGAAGCAAGTGAGGATTTTTGGGTTAATCCTAGTAACCATCCAGGAACTAAAGCAGAGTTAACTACAACAAAACCTACTTTTACAACTACAGAAGATGTACGAATTAACTTTAAAAATATTAATGGAGCGACCAATGATTGGTTGGCTATCTACCCTGCCGATAAAGATAACTCTTGGGGTAATGTAGTTAAATGGAAATATAACAAAGGTGGCGTAGAAGAAGGTCAAGTAAACTTTGATGAACTTCCTGCTGGTAAGTATGAGGCTAGAGTTTTCTATAATAATACGTTTAAAATGGAAGGGAAAGTTGCTTTTGAAGTAAGAGAGATGGTTGTACCTGTTGATAATAAAATTTTAAAACTTGCTAAAGAGCATTGTTTAGGTAAAGATGAGAGTACCAGTCATATTTTGTGTTCCAATGAAGATGGAATAGCCTATTTATATGATTTAACTCGAAAAGAATGGGATGCTGACTACTATAACTTTTATAGAGTAGATAATAATAAAAACCTTGTGGAGATATTGAAAAAAAATATTAAATTTCATACACGTTATCCTCGTGACTATATAGTTCTAAAGAAATTAAAAGATACTCCTATTTACTACAGCGAATTTCATGCTATTGGTGCAGACGATAATGCTATTTATCAATTTTACTATAAAGATAAGGGGTTAATGAAATTTAGTAGTAATGATAGAGATGGAGCATTGTTTAATGTACATACTATAGAGAATGGAAAGAAATTAGTAATCTCTTATCTTAGTGCATTTACTAAACCATATGGTACTCATACTGTTACCTATGATATATCTAATCCAAGTAATCCAATTGAAATTAATCGAGAGGTTAAGCCTCTTCGGTAAGTTTTAAATTAAATTAAAAGTTTAGAAGCGACAGCACAAACGGCTGATTCGCTTTTTAAGATGAGTGGGGTATCTAACCCCACTATCTTCTCTTGTGTAAAAATTTTTTCATGTAGAATTTTAAGCTAGAACGGTTAGAGTTAAAGAAACAGAAAATAAATAAGTTTAGATTTAGTTATTAGTTCCAATAGTAC
>CAMZNQ010000078.1 GCA_947313765.1 uncultured Sulfurovum sp. | reverse complement strand
AACAATTTAAATTCTAATATAAAACAGTTTGCTTCTAAGGCAGATATGATTGTTTATCGTGATAAATCTACTAATATATACAATCAAAATTCATTTAAATTTCTTAAAGAGACAAAAAAATATACTTTTTCAAAAGTACTTTTACATAGAGATTATGTCTTAGCAGATAGATTGAATGCAGATGGTGTACATCTAACATCAACTCAATTTGATGATATTCAAAAGGCAAAAGCTCTAGGTCTATTTGTTATTATAAGTACACACAGTTTAGAGGAGGTGTTGAAAGCTCAAAAGCTTGGTAGTGATATGGTAACTTTTAGTCCAATCTTTTTGACCCCACATAAGGGAGAACCTAAAGGGGTCGAAGAGTTAAAAAGAGTAATCTCCATAGTCTCTATTCCTATTATTGCATTAGGTGGGATTGTTACTCAAAATCAGATAGAGTTGTGTAAAAGAGTAGGAGCATATGGTTTTGCTTCTATTCGTCTATTTTCTTGATTTCCTCTATTTTTTTTTGGTATTTTTTTACCTTATCTTCAAATGCTTCTAGCTCTATTTCCTCTTGGATACTCTTTTTTTCTATCTCTTCTAGTCTCTTTTTTATCTCTTCAACAGTTAATATTTTAGAGATAGAAGAGCTTTGTACCTGTTCAGACGTTGGTAATAGAAAAGGTAATTTTTCTTCTTCTTTATCTATCTTCAACAGTTGCTCTAAGCTATTTTCTTTACTTTTGGTTAAATTATTATCTGCATAATTTAAATTTGATAGAACTGTTAATGTAAACACTATTATTGAAATTTTATATCTTTTCATACTAAACTCTTTTTATATTAAATTTTCCAAATTTTATAATTGGAATAGTGTAATATTTTAACATTTTTTACACTTATTACTTGTTTAATATTAACAAGTAAAGTAGTAAAAATTATGAATTATAAATAAAATTTGGAGAGAATCTCTGATAAAAATAGTAAAATAGGTATAAATATAATAGTGCTTATTAGAATAAGAGATGTAACATCTTTTGGTTTACAGTTATAAAGAGAGGCTAAATTGATATTTGCAACAGCTAATGGAACCATCATCTCCATTAAAATTATCCCTTGAATATATAGTGATAGCTCTGTAAAACTTAAAATATATGCTGTTGCTAAAGGAATGATAATAAATTTTTGGCTCATTACCGTAAGGAAAATAGACTTTTTAAGAGCTGTTATTTTAACTCCATATAGGAAAGTCCCCAATAGAAAAAGTTGTAGGACAATACCTGCATAAGCACCCATTTTAAAAAATTCTTGAATTTGTATGGGGATTTTAATTTCATTTATATTGATAACTATTGCAAAAATAGATGCAGGTATTATGGGAATTTTAATAATATTTAAAAGAGATTTTCTAATAGAGAATGAACCTCTTGAGTAGATATATACACCTAAAATATATACTACAAAAATATTTGCAATATTTATTAATGTGGTGTAGATAACAGATTCCATACCAAACAAGGCAATTCCCAAAGGTATTCCAATGTTTCCTGTATTTCCTACAAATCCTGAAATGGTAATGATTGCCCTCTCTTTTGGCTCTTTAACAAATCTTTTAGCTAAGATAATTGTAGGTAAAATTATTACTAAAATAGTAGCTACATAGTAGAGTGGAACAGCAAAGTGTTCCATGGATAGAGTAGCAGTAGAGAATCCCCATACAGTAACAAATGCTTGTAGAAAGTAGACAGAAAAGAGTGTTAAGGTTTTAGAATCCATCTCCTCTTTAAATATTCGTTTAGCAATATAACCAAGTAGTATAAAAATATATACAAAAATAATAGATAGAATAGTTTCCCACATTTAGCATAGACCTAATTTTTAAAGAAATAATACTATAATCTTACAAAAAAATAAAAGGTATTTTTTGGAAGATACATTAACAAATCTTAGTACTTGGGGCTATTTAGCTTTAGCTTTTTTCTCTTTTGGAGGCTCACTTGTAGTTGTCGCAGCAGCAGGTGTATTATCGTTTATGGGGGAGATGAATCTTTTTATTTCACTATCCATCGCTATAGTTTTTAACTTTATAGGCGATATGTTTCTATTCTATCTAGGTAAGTACCATAAAGAGGATATTAAACCATATTTTGAAAAACATAAACGAAAAATTGCACTCTCTACACTAATTTTACGAAAATATGGGGTATGGGCTATTTTCATACAGAAGTTTCTCTATGGAATTAAAACATTAGTTCCTATCTCTATGGCACTATCTCGTTATGATTTCAAAAAATTTGGTATCTATAACGCTTTAGCCTCTCCTTTTTTTGTGATAGTTATTATGTTAACTGCATACTATTCAGGAGATACAATAAAATCACTATTTGAAAATTTTAAAGAGTATCCATGGGTTCCCTTTGTTATTTTAGCTATACTTATTGGTACTATTTGGTATGTAATGGAACACTTAACAAAAAGGAGATAGAAGATGAGTCTACCAACAATAATTTTAATACGGCATGGTCAAACAGTTTGGAATGCTGAGGGAAGATACCAAGGGCAGTTGAATTCTGATTTAACAGAATTGGGTAAAGAACAGGCAAAAAAGAATGCTTTAAAAGTATCAAAAGTTATTAATAGAGAAGAGCCTTTTAAATTTTACTCCTCTCCATTAGGAAGAGCAAAAGAGACGGCTATTATAATCTCTGATATATTGGGCTTGGATAGAGATACTATTATTTTTGATAATCGTGTTCAAGAGGTTGATTATGGAATGTTTGAGGGTAAAACTAAAGAGTTCTGTAAAAAAAACCATGCTAAAGAGTTTAAAGCTAGAGAAGATGATAAGTGGTCATACACATTAGCAGGAGGAGAGTCTTATGAGATGGTTACAAAACGGATTAACTCTTGGTTAGAAGATGTAAAAGATGAAAAGCTAGTCATCTTAGTGGCTCATGCAATGGTTAGTCGTGCTTTAAGAGGAGTCTATTGTAATTATCCTGTAGATAAGATGTTAAAATTGGAACATAAAAATGATACCGTCATAAAACTTGAAAACTTTAAAGAGAGTGTAGTTGAGTAAAACTTTTTTTAAAGTCCAAAAAATAGATATTTGAAGAGATATTAAATATATATTAAAATAATTTGGGTATAATCCACTCGAATTATGCTTACAGAAACCCTACTACACTATCTAAACAAGGAGTCCTACTCTTGGCTACAGCAGACATAAATAAAAGATTAGATGAACTATTTAAAGATTCTAAGAAAAGTAATTTACTTACTTTTGAAAATATTGCAAAAGAGTTTGATAAACAACCAACTCTAGTACAATCAAGAAAGATACTTAAAATATCTAAAGATTATAAAGTAGAACTTGTTAGCTCTTCAGAGTATGCTAAGCGTCTATCTGCTTTTGAGAAGAAAAAGAGAGCATTAGCTCGAGAAAAACATGCACTAGAGGCAGACGAAGAGGGATTTGATTTTCTAAAAGAGAAAGAGCTTTTAGAGTGGAGTCGTTCCGATAGTCCTGTTAGAATGTATCTTCGTGAGATGGGTAAAATCCCTCTTCTAACTAAAGAGGAGGAGGTTTTCCTAAGTCAAGAGATTGAAGCAGGAGAAGATGTCATATTGGATGCTATCTGTTCTGTTCCCTATCTTATTGAGTATATTCTAAACTACAAAGAGCCTCTTCTCAATAGAGAGAGACGTGTAAAAGAGCTGTTTAAAAGTTTTGAAGATGAAAAAGATACATCAGATGATAAAGCTAACGAGACAGAAGAAGAGGCAACTGCAAAAGTTAAAAAAGGCGTTGATAAACGTGTAAAACAGGTTGTTTCATCATTTAAATCACTTGATAAAGCTAAAAAAGATTGGTTGAAAAATCATGATGAGTTAGAGGCTATTTTAGAGAGTAATGAATCTGATGATAAAAAACTTCATGAGAATCTTAAAGTTGCATTTAAAAAAGAACAGGTAAAAAAAGCACTTATTAATTTAGGCCCTACTTCTAAGTTAATAAATGAGCTTGTAAAGGCGATGGAGACGGCACTTAGAAGTGATGATGGCTTTGAAAAAGAGTTAAAAAGATTGGAGTATAAACTTCCACTATTTAATGATTCACTAAAAAATAATCATAAAAATATATTATCAGATATTTTAAATATGGATAAAGATGATATTATTGATTCTGTACCAGAAACAACAATGGTTAGTACCTATGTTGAGATTAAAAAGCTATTTGAGACAAGAGAGGCTAGTAAAGATAGCTTTGATTTGGACCCTGAAAAGCTTGAAGAGATTTTAGGACAGATTCGCCGTGGAAAAAATCGTTCAGAGGTAGCAAAGACAAGAATGGCAAAGTCAAACTTACGTCTTGTTGTATCCATTGCAAAGCGTTATACCAATAGAGGTTTACCATTCCTAGACTTAATCCAAGAGGGAAACATTGGTTTAATGAAAGCTGTTGATAAGTTTGAATAACAAAAAGGTTATAAATTTTCTACCTATGCTACATGGTGGATTAGACAAGCAATTTCAAGAGCAATTGCAGACCAAGCACGTACCATTCGTATTCCAATTCATATGATTGAGACAATTAATAGAATAAATAAAATCATTAGAAAAGGTCTTCAAGAGACTGGAAAAGAGCCTGATTTAGAGACAATTTCAAAAGAGGTTGGTCTATCCATAGATAAGGTTAAAAATGTTATTAAAATCACTAAAGAGCCTGTAAGCCTTGAGACTCCTGTTGGAGATGAGGATGATGGTAGATTTGGAGATTTTATTGAAGATAAGACAACGATTAGTCCATCTGATGCAATTTTAAAAGATGATTTAAATAATCAAATTGATGAAGTTCTTGACCAGCTTAATGAGAGAGAAAAGGCAGTTATTCGTATGCGTTTTGGACTATTGAGTGATGAGAGTGATAGAACATTAGAGGAGATTGGAAAAGAGCTTAGTGTTACTAGAGAGCGTGTAAGACAGATTGAATCATCTGCTATTAAAAAATTGAAGCACCCAAGAGTAGGGCGTAAACTTAAAAACTATATAGAGGGTTAAATCTCTCTATATACAAATTTCCTGTTTAAATTTCTCTTGGTTAATTTTCTTAATTAGTTTTAGAGATAGCTCTCCATATCTTTCCTCATCCATATCAATCTTTGTTAATAACTCTTCTATAGACTCATCATAAGCCCAAGTTTTCAATACTTTAAACTCTTTTTTTGTAAGCTTTACTTTTAGAATTTTATGCAGTTCTTTCTCTTCTTTTAGTGGATTAACTAAAATTCTTATATGTTTTTCTAATTCATTTGTTAATGCTGTTTCATCTATCATTTATCGTTCTCTTTCATATTTATTGTACTCTTCATCTATTTTGTTTTGCATTTTCTCTTGCATCTCTTCATACCAGTTTTTGTCTTTACTATTTACGGTAAATGTATCTAGGTAGTTAATATGAACGGTAGCTGAGTGAGCTGTTTTAGTATGTTCGTTTAGTAGTAACTTACTGTTTGTTATAATAATAGGTTGTATTGATAAGTTTAGCTTATTTGAAATAATACGAGTACCACCCTTAAAGTTTAGAAGCTTTTGTTTATCAGTTCTAGTACCTTCTGGAAAAATTGCAATTACTCTGTTGCTATTCTCTTTTGTCTCTTTTGCATCACGAAGAAGCTTAATCAGACCACTTTTATTTTCTCTATCAACCTCTATCATATTTGGTAATTTCAATAGATAGCCAAACCATGGTGCATCAAAAAGTTGTTTCTTAGCTACCCATCTTAGGTCTGTATTTTCTGATGCCTCCATAGAGATAATATCAATAATACCTTGATGGTTCATAACAAACATATCTGCTGAGTTATCTCTTTTTCCATGAGTTATAATTTTACCTCCAAGAAAAAACATAATAACAGCATTTCCTTTATGGAGTATATTACTTCTTTTTTTGGGAAATATAATCATTAGTGGAACCATGATACCAGCAGCAATAAATGATATTAATACTGCACCATAGTAAAATCTAATTGTTGCAAATATCTTCATTTTTTATCCATCCAGTTACACCATTACTATATTTTATCTTTACAAAACCATCACTCTCTGCTAGTTTTGTTGTTGTAAGTTTTTTATCTATATGATTAATTGTTGTACTAGTTGATGTTGGGACAATATAGAGAGCAGAACCCTCTTTTACACAAATTGTAGATAGTGATGTAAAGAAAGTTAATAGTGTACCTGCTGAAATAACAGCTAAAACTAAATAGAAAAAATCATGCTTCCAAAGGAATAATATGAGAAAGAGAACAGCTAAAGAGACTAGTATATATTTTTTTAGTGTTTCGAAACTATCATCTTTAGGATTTAGGTCAGTTTGTGCGGCTACTGTTCCATCATGAACTTTAATGCTTAAAGTTTTTTCTACAAAAGTATCTTTTGTTGTGTCAAAATATGTAAATTTTAACTTTCTCTGTTTAGAAGGAAGTACAATATAGTAGTCTATCTCCATCTTTGAACCTATACGTTTTCCATTTTCAACACCATCTTTTAGTGCAGAGGGGATGTAAATATCTTCTAGGTTGGCATCATGTGCCTCTAAAGAAATTGCAATAAGGTTTGTATTTTTATCAAAAATAGAGACTTGATGATTTTTAACTTTCAAATCAGAAGCAATAACACCTGAAAAGTTTTTTGACTTAGGAAGTTTTTCTACAATTATCTTTACTCCATTAAGTATCTTCTCTTCTCCATTAAGTGTTACGGTTATTCTTGGAATTATAAATACTCTATCTGTAGTTTTAAAATAGAAGGTATAAAAAGTTTTTGTATCATTATGAATGACTTCTGGATTTTTTAATACTGGATGTTCTTCTCCTTCAAAATAGAAACTGATTGGTGTGTTTTTATTGGATGATGTTACAATAAAGCTTATGGGAAAAATCTGTTTCTCATAAACTTTTTTAGGAACATAGGAGAATGCTACATCATCTGCATGAAGTAGCGAAGTTAGTGTTGAAAAAAATAGTATGAAAATTATAAAATATGATTTTATGGGTTGCATTAAGCGATTAGTCCTTCTAACATTTTTATGCCATCATCTGAACCTAAAATATTTTCTAATGCACGTTCGGGATGAGGCATTAGTCCAAATACATTTTTATTTTTATTACATATACCAGCAATAGAGGTAACTGAGCCATTAATAACAACAGGTTCTCCTCTTTTATCGCAGTATCGTAGTAAAATCTGTTCATTAGCTTCTAGTTTAGCATATCCCTCATTATCAATATAGTAGTTACCGTCAGCATGAGCAATGGGAATATTTAGCACCTCATTATTGTCACATTTTTGTAAAAATCTATTGGAGTTATTTACTACAGTTAGTGTTTGAAATTTTGAAATAAAATGAAGACCAATATTTCTTTTTAATGCACCCTCCAAAAGACCAACTTCTGTTAAAATTTGAAAACCGTTGCATATACCTAAGACTTTTCCACCACTATTTGCATAATCAATAACAGATTTCATAATTGGAGAAAACTTTGCAATAGCTCCAGAACGTAAATAGTCCCCATAGGAGAAACCACCTGCTATAACTACTAAATCAGTTTTTTCTGGAAGTTTACTCTCTTTGTGCCATACAATTGTTGTTGTACAGCCAAGTTTTTCAAAAGCATACTTAGTATCTAGGTCACAGTTTGTTCCTGGAAATTGTAATATAGCTATATGTTTTTTCATTATATTAACTCTATGGTGTAATCTTCAATTACAGTATTAGCTAAAATCTCTTCAGCCATCTTCTCTACCTCTTTTAGGGCTTCATCCCTATTAGTAGAGTCTAATTTTAAAACAATCTGCTTACCCATACGAACATCTTCTACACCTTCAAAGTTCATGGCATCAAGTGCATGATGAATCGCTTTTCCTTGAGGGTCAAGAACACCCTCTTTTAAAAAAATATTTACAATAGCTGTCATTATTTAATCTCCCCTAAAATTCTCTTTAGTACCTCTTCATAGGCAACTTTTAATCCACCTAAACCTTTTCTAAAACGGTCTTTATCCATACTTTCACCTGTATTTACATCCCAAAATCTAAAGTTGTCTGGACTTAACTCATCTATTAAGATAATATTTCCATCCAAATCTCTACCAAACTCTAGTTTAAAGTCAACAACACTCATCTCTTTATCTGCAAAGAAATCTTTTAAAATAGTATTGATTCGTCTTGCCATAAAACGGATATAGTCTAACTCTTCTTTACTCTTTACCAACTCTAAAATAAGACAGTGTTGGTCATTTAGTTTAGGGTCACCTAACTCATCATTCTTATAGTCAAACTCTACTAAAGTGAATGGAAGAGTTTTTCCATCTTCTATGCCAAGATTACGGCTAAGAGAACCAGTGGCAATATTTCTAACAATTACTTCAATACGAATAACTTCACACTTTTTATGTAACATGTTATTATCATCTAACATCTCTACAAAGTGCGTTGGAATACCTTTACTGTTTAGAAGTTTAAAGAGTTCAGTTGAAATTTTATTATTTAATGCTCCCTTTCCCTCTTCGCTTGACTTCTTCTCTCCATTAAAAGCTGTTAAATCGTCTTTGAATTCAGAAATTAAAAGATTTTCATCCTCTGTATTCCAAATTTTTTTTGCTTTACCCTCATAAAGCAGTGTTGTTTTTTCCATTTTTTATCTTATCCTTTTAATTTGTTTGTAATCATAAGTGCTTTTAATATATCAACAGCACTCTTTAGTTGTGCATCTTTATATAAATCATCTTCAGTAATTATCTTTTTACTCTTCTTATCATCACTCTTTTTATCGCTAGAGATTCCATCTATCTTTTCAAGTTCACTCTCAAGGTGTTTTTGTAAATCTTTCTCTTTAATAGAGATTCCCTCTTCAGCTTTTTTTATCTCTCCATAAGAGACTTCAATATCAGGTGAAACTCCTACTGCTTGGATAGTTCTTCCACTTGGTAGGTAGTAACGTGCTATTGTTAGACGTAACGCTTCTTCTTGATTGATTGGCATAACAACTTGTACTGAACCTTTACCAAAAGTCTTTTTACCAACAATAACAGCACGTTTATGGTCTTGTAAAGCCCCAGATACAATCTCACTAGCACTTGCAGATCCACCATTTACCAATACAACAAGAGGTGTTTTTGTATCTGTATCTTCACTAGTGGCATTATATACTAAATTCTCTTCTGGAATTTTACCCTTTTGACTTACTATTGCTCCCTCTTTTACAAACATATCAACAACACCAATAGCTTGATTTAAAAGTCCACCTGGATTATTTCTTAGGTCAAGAATAATACCTCTTCTATTTTTATGTTTTTTAATAGCTTTTCTCATTCCGTCAACAACTTTTTGGTCAAAAGAGGTTATTCGTAGATATAAAATATCATCACCAATAGTTTTAGAGTAGACTGATTGAATCTCAATAATATCTCTAATAATCTTTATTTTTAGTGGTTTGTTCTCACCTTTTCTAACAATAGTTAAAAGAATAGGGGTATTTGGTTTACCACGCATAATGGAGACAGCTTTATCAATAGTCATTCCTATGGTTGCTTGATTATCAATTTTTAGAATAATATCACTAGCTTTAATACCTGCTTTATCAGCAGGAGTTCCCTCTAGTGGAGCAATAACAGTTAAAGCACCATCTTTCATGCCTACTGTAATTCCTAAACCACCAAACTCACCATGAGTCTGTACTTGTAGCTCTTTAGTCTCTTTCTTATCCATAAACGATGAGTGGGCATCAAGATTTGATAGCATCCCTTTTAGGGCATTATTTATTATATCACTGGCATTAATCTCATCAACATATTGTTCTTCTATTATTTTTACAATATTTGTAAATTTTATATAAGCTTCTAATTTTGAGTTATTAATAGGCTGTTCTTCAAAATTATTTGCTTTGGCAGATGTTGCAAAGATAAAAGAGGCAGTTACCGTTGAAAGGAAGCCAAAGAGTATTGCTTTTTTGTTTTTAATTATCATGTTAGTTATTATTAATCCCATCATTTTTGTAAGAGCTATATTCTATCGAAAATTGATAAAATTTTAGTGATATTTCATATAATTTGCAACTAAAGTAGCATCTATTTATATAAAAGTTCACTACAATACCTATAAATAAATCTATATTAAAAAGTAAATGTTAGGAGATAAAATTGAGCATTTTAGAAAAATTAACAAATCAGATGAGTAGTTCTATTGAATCAGGAGTATCATTAGCACTACACAATAAGAACCAAGAGGTTGACCCTCTCCATGTTATTTGGGGATTGTTGACAAATAGTAGCTCTCTGCTACATCAAAGTTTAAATAAAATGGGTACAGAAAAATCAGCTATTGAGCTAGAGGTAAAATCAGCTGTCAATAGACTCCCATCGGTATCAACTGTAACAAAAGAGACCATTCGACTATCTCAAAAACTTGTGCAATCTCTACAACAAGCAGAGGGGGTAATGACATCAAATGGAGATAAATTCCTATCTGTTGATACATGGCTTATTGCAAATATAAATGGAGATTTTATTAAAGATATATTTGGCAAATATATAGACTTGAGTGAATTTAAAAAGACTTTAGAGTCTATTAGAGGTGGAAAAACTATTGAGTCTCAGAGTGGAGATGAGTCATTAGAGGCTTTGGAAAAATATGGAATAGACCTAAATAAAAAGGCTTTAGATGGTGAGTTAGACCCTGTTATTGGGAGAGATGAAGA
>CAMZNQ010000077.1 GCA_947313765.1 uncultured Sulfurovum sp. | reverse complement strand
AAACTCCAAAGATAGCAGATGCAAAAGCCATTTATAGCGCGAGTGAAGCTTTGCAAAATGCAAAGATTTTAAATGCTAGTTATAAAGATGTCCTCCAATATGCAGTTAAAGGGGATTTAATTTATTTTGACCCTCCATATTATCCACTTACTCCTACAGCTAGCTTTACATCCTATAGTGAGTTTGAGTTTTTAGACAAAGAACAAGAAGAGTTATTTGAAGTGTTTTACGCATTGAATAAGAAAGGTTCTTATGTAGTGCATAGTAATTCAGATACACCATTTATTCATAAATTATATAAGAGCTTTGATATTCAAAAGATTCAAGCTAATAGATTTATAAATAGTAAAGGTAGTGGGCGTGGGAAGATTAGTGAAGTTTTAATAAGGAATGAAAATATGAAAAAAGATTATGATTTATTGTCAATTAAGGAAAAGAAAACTATTTTTACTGAAAATTTAGTTTCAACAAATAGAGGATTCAACTTTTATGTAGATTGGAGGAATGCTGAAGCTTATGAAGAATTTGATATAGAATTGAATGCCCTAAATGTTTTAATACGTATTGATGATAATGACCTTTTTAAAGAAAAATTTACTCTTTTGCTTAAGAAATTGCCGACCGTAATTCAAACTTTTCCTTTATTATTTTCTCTAGCACGAAAAGAACGTGAAGATATTTGGAAAGAAAAAACAGTTTTGAATATTTTAGAAGATGTTGATTTAGATAAAGATGCATTAGTCTATGACTTTATTATTCCCTCTGAACTATCTTCTAATTTTATAGATAAATATTATGATTTTTTTAAAAGAATTGGTTTAAAAAACTTATTCCAAAATTTATTAGAAAAAAATGTATTGGATTATGTAACAGGAATTTTGGTTGGGTTAGATTCTCATGGAAGAAAAAATAGAGGGGGAAAAGCATTTGAACTTGCTTCTGAACCTATAATTAGAAAAATATGTCAGAAATATGGTATTGAATTGTTGATTCAAAAGCAATTTAAATATTTACAATCAGAATATAAAATGAATATTAATGATAATATTGCAAACAGAAAAGCAGATTTCATTTTAATAAAAAATGAAAAAGTTATAAATATTGAAGCAAATTTTTATTTTGCTAGTGGTTCAAAACCTGAAGAAATTATAGACTCATATGTAAATAGACAATATGAATTAAAACAGAACAATATAGAGTTCATTTATTTAACTGATGGTGTTGGATGTTGGGGGAATATAGATAAAAATCAGCTTATAAAGGGTTTTAATTCAATTAACTATATACTTAATTTTTATATGCTTAAGAAAGAATATTTTGAAAATATAATTAAAAAAATATTTAATTTATAAAGGAAAGAAAATGACAACTGGAAAAATAACATTACCTCATAAATGTCCAAAATTTGGTCAAATAGCAAATAATGAAACGGAATTAAGAGATAAATTTGGTTTTAGAACAATGACAACTAAGAATGGAGACAAAAGTGTCAGAAATCAAAGTTGGTGCAAAAAATGTAGATAACGACTTAATATATCAAGTATTACTTGAAATATATTAACTCAAAAACATGACAATTTAAAATATTTAGAACTATTCTAAAAAAAGATCGCTATACTTTACTCATATTTATCAAGGGCATGTTATGAGTAAAGTAAAATCATTAGAACCAAAAGAGTTTGAACAAGAGTGTACTACAATTTGGAGTTTTAGACAGCGTGGTAATTGGGCTACGCATAAAAGTACATACAGAGGCAATTGGGCACCTGAAGTTGTGAGAAATCTTCTTATACGCTACTCAAAAGAGGGGGATTATCTCCTCGACCCTATGATAGGTGGTGGTACGACTGCGATAGAGTGTAAACTTTTGAATAGAAATCTTTTAGCTCTTGATATTAATCCTTATGCGATAAGTTTAACCCAAGATGCATTAGATTTTGAGACTGAACATAATCCAACCATCAAACTAGCACTTAATGATTCTCGTAAATTGCCAATGCTTAAAGATGCGTCTATAGATTTTATACTCAACCACCCTCCTTATGCCGATATTATTCAATACTCAAATAAAAAAATAGATGCAGATTTATCAAATATACATGACATAGATGAATTTTGTGATGAAATGCAAAAGGTTGCTAAAGAGTTTTATAGAGTATTAAAGCCAAATAAATATTGTGCGATTCTCATTGGTGATACACGCAGAAATAAAATGTATCAACCTATGGCATATAAAGTGATGCAGAAATTTTTAGATGTTGGTTTTGAGTTGAAAGAGGACATCATTAAACAGCAACATAACTGTAAAGCAACAGGATTTTGGGTCAATAAATCAAAAGAGTATAACTTTTTACTTATCATGCATGAACATCTTTTTATTTTTGAAAAGAAGTAATTTGGGAATGTTGAAAATTTAGTATCAATCTAATAAAAATAATCAACACTCTCAACCCTACCCCCTCAAAATCCCCCCAACAATCCCCAAAAGAGACCCCACAAATACAATGGTGTAGCCAGTGGGTAGGTCGAAATGGTAGGAGATAATCATAGCAAATATAACCACCAATGAGCCAACACTCCAAGCAAAGGGTAGTCGGTTAAATTTGGTTTGTAAAAGTGCTAAAAAAGCAGGGACGATGAGGAGTACAAATACCACTAAAACACCTGCTAGTTGAACCGATGATGTGACCGTTAGGGCTAGGAGTCCAAAGAAGAGCATCTCTTTTACTATGCCGTTTGTTTTGTGATATAGGGTAAAAAACAGGGTAGCCACTACTGCGTATAA
>CAMZNQ010000076.1 GCA_947313765.1 uncultured Sulfurovum sp. | reverse complement strand
ATTGTAAACAAAAAGGAAATCAACCTTCCCTGCCTTGAAATCTTCTACCCACTCTTTACGCGTTTGGGTATCTTCTATATCATGAAGTATTAATCTCGCTTTTTGAACCCTCTTTCTCTTTTTTCGTTTTTTTCCATAACTGCTTCTCTCTTCAGCTACCATAAGCCCTAATGGTTCTAACTCCTCTTTAGGAGCATATTTCTCTTGAAAGAGTTGATGCATCATTTTGGCTTGTTCAGAACTATCACAGATAACCATACCACCTATGGTCTCATCATTAAGGGTTATCTTACTCTTTTCAAAATCTTCTACAATATACTCTAACATCGGCTCGACAAACTGCTCATGAGCATAAAGCTCTTTTTTGCTAATACTCCCTTTAAGTACCTCAATACTCTTCAATGCCCCTTGTAAAACTATCTTATATTCAGTGGCTATCTCTTCACGAATAAGCCTTAAAGTGTAGCCATCGGCAATAGAAGCATCGTAATAGTATTTATGAATATATTCCCCAAAAATAGATTTTGAGTTATAATCACTTCCTAAAAGAGGTGTACCTGTCAAACCTATGAGTATGGCATTCTTGTCAGATTGTGTTAAATTGGCTAAAAAGCTCCCCTTTGGATTATAACTTCTATGTACCTCATCTAAAAAATAGACTCTCTGTATGTTTGTATTATAATTCTCATTAACCATTACTCTGCTATCATCTTTAAACTTATGAATGTTGACAACAGTTATCTCATTTTTTCCTTTTTTATTGCTAATCACACTCTGTTTCTTAATCTCTTTTTAGAACTCATCTCTTGACTTACCAGTATTAACAATAAGCCCACGAGCCGTAAACTCTTTTTGAGCTTGTTGTAGCAAATCTAAACGGTCAACAATAAAGTAGAACTTTGGAATAATGGATTTTTTTTGAAAATAGTCCGTTAAATGTTTTACATTGTAAAAAGCTAATGCCGTCTTACCACTCCCTTGCGTATGCCAAATAATCCCTTTTCTAATGCCCTCATCAAGCTTTGAGGTTATTGCTTTCGTTGCAAAAATTTGAGGGTAACGCATAATATGCTTCTCTAAACCACTCTGCTCATCTACATAAGCGATGCCATATTGTAATAAAAAAGCTAAACGTTCTCTACTTAGAAGTGAAGTGCTAATACGATTAGTTGGTCTATTTGGCTCTTTATTGGTCAAAAATTCAGGGCTATGCTTTATCATATTGAGATTATTATCTTTTAAAATGAAATTTTCAATATTCTCATCTTAAACTTTTAATAGTTTTGTTAAATCAAGTCTCTCCTCTTCCCTAAAGTAGTTAAATATTGGTTTACCATAAGAGGCAGAAGCATAAAAAGCTCCTTGAATAGGGAGAGAACTATCTTCATCATACTCCATATTATTAGAGAAAATCATCAGTTGCGTTATGTTTATAAATTTTCTAAATTTTTTATTTTGAAAGCGTCTATCTATACGCTGTTTCTCTGCCAAAATCCCCTCTGGATTATTAGGCTTTTTAACCTCTACAAAAACCAAAGGTAAACCATTAATAAGTAAAATAATATCAGGTCGAAACTCATCATCGCCATTTTTATAGGTAAGCTCGGTTACAACATTAAAAGTATTATTATCAAAATTTTCAAAATCAATAAGCTTTAAACCTGACGTTAAGACTAAACGCTTATAAAATGCTCTTCCTAAATCATTGGCATCCAATAATAAAGAGACATCTTCAAGCAGACGAGAGGCTTCATCCTCTTCAATATTATTTATTTTTTGCATACTTTTTTTAAAAATATCAGAAAAAATATTTGTATTTTTATCCCAAGAGCTATCTTTTAATGAGATATAGTCGTAACCTAATCGTGTCAAATGTAGTATTGATGGTATTTTTACTCTAGTATCTTCATTATGTTTCATCTCTTCATATTCCTTTTTCTTTCTCTTAGGAATATTCTAACATAAAAACCCGTAGGTCGGGGTATCCTCACCCCGA
>CAMZNQ010000075.1 GCA_947313765.1 uncultured Sulfurovum sp. | reverse complement strand
ATGTTTAAAATATTCTGATTTTATTGACAAAAGATTAGCAAAACCACTTTTACCTTTAAAGTTTTTCAGTTCACGACCTGCAAACATTTGTTCTAATTGTGAGTAAAAAGCTTGTCTGTTTTTTGATAATGTATTACTTTTCATTTAGCCCTCGGTCTATATAACTTATTATAATCTATCATTATACAGTTTTTATTATAAATATATGTTTTTTTAGATAAATAGCTAATATGTACTAGAGTACAGGGGTAAGAAGCCCTAAAGGTATTAGCCGAGTCCATTGAGAAAAGCAAAGTGTGATTTTATGGAGGTTAAAATCAATAAAACCCCTAAAAATCGGTCTTTAAATGGACTTTTACCCTATAGTGAAACACCCTTTATTTTTTACTATTTTGATGAGGTAAAAATCTATTTTTTCTTAATATAAATCGACCTACAAAACCTATCAAAATCTTGAATAATACGGCTCATTCTATCATTTGCACGGAGTTCAGAATAGGGTCGTTCATCATGGTAATATAGAATATTGGGTACATCTTTTCGTAAGTGGGTATCAGTAGGTTTTATCTTTCCATTTGGTTCATCCATAACATAGTATAGGGCAGGGTAGTAGGTATACTCTTCAAACGTAGAGATGACTACATCGTAATCATTATAATTTTTCAATACTTTATCTATATTATATTTTGCTAAAGCTATCTCTTTTTCTAAATTTTTTCTAAGGATAATGGCTTCTTCATCAGTTATGGAGCTATCTTCCTCTTTTATCTGTCTTTCTAAAATGGCTCTTGATTTGTTTTTCCAAATCTCATATTCAGCAGGAAGTGCCTTTTTAACCTTAACAGGGTCAAATATCTCTTTCTTTTTATGTTTCATTGAGAGTGTATATTTAAATGCAGGATATTTACTATTTATGATTTTAGCATAGTCATAGAAGTGATTCTTCTTTTTTATGCCATTCTCTTCATTTCTTGTTCTAACTCTTAGTTCAAGTTGCAGTACTTTATCTAAAACAGGTTTATCTACTAAATATAAAATTATATTACTATACTCTATTCTTTTAGAAAACTTTAAAATATTTATAAGTTCTTGTTCTATCTCTTGTGGTTTCATGTTAAATCCTAATTTTCTCTATCTCTTTATTATGCTATCTAAAACATCCGTTGCTTCTCTTCTGCGTTCATTATCCATGTGAGTGTAGGCTCTGGTAGTTGCTGGGTCTTCATGTCTCATCATATCTTGAACTAAAGCCAAATCTTTTACTTTAGAGTAGAGTAGAGTACCGTAAGTATGACGTAATAGATGAGCTCCCTCTTTGTCTTTTACAATTCCTGCGTAATGTAGAAGTTCTTTTATTTTATGAGAGACTGAAGATGCAGAAGCTTCTCGTTTATGATTTTGGGGAGAAGCAAAAAGTAGGTCATTGGGAGCAGGGGACTGGGTAAGCCATAAACGTAAATATGGTTCTAATGACTCTTTTTGAACTTCTATAATAGAGTTTTTATTCCCTTTTCCAACAATTTTAATCATTAGGTAACCATCTTTTTCTTGCATTTTTCTTTTCTCTATAGAGAGAGCCTCTGAAATACGCATTCCTGTATGTAAGATAATGCGTATTAATAAATTATAGAATAGGGCAGAACGGTCAGAGATAAAGTTGTAACTATTTAAAGATTCTAAAAAGGTTTTTACCTCCTCTTCTGTTAAATAGGATGGTATCTTATTTCCTTTTTTTCCTGACAATCCTTGCCAATTAGATATTTTAAGATGGTAGATAAATCCATTTCCTGAATTAGGTTTATTTTCATTATGGTCAGAGAGATAATTAAAAAAATTAGAGATAGCATTTCGATAGTTTTTTTTTGTAGCATCACTCATTCCTGCAGTAGCCGAAGTTAAATAATCAATAATAATCTCATCATCTATCTCTTTTAAAGAAGATAGACGTTGAGAGATAATGTAGTAGTAAAGTTTTTCTATGGGAACAAAAAAACTTTTTACACCTTCAATTCCTGCTCTCCTAATATCTTTTACAATTTTAGAAATCTCTTCAATAGATTCTGGGGAATTGTTAAGTGCGATGATAGATGTCTGTATTGCCATTTGGTTTTTAACTTTTCTAGCTGAGAGTGTATTGGTTTTATATTTTATATAACGGGTAATCCAGAAAATAAGAGAATCTTGAACTGTTTCTTCAATGTCTAGGGGAAAACGCATTTTATTCAGCCTTAGTCTACTTTTTAAATATTATAACAAAAAAAGCTATAAGTATCTAATTAATATTTTAATGTTCAGGGAGTTATTAAATAGAAGAAAAAATCATAACATAACATACCTCTAAAATAAGAACTTTTATGTGTAGAATGTACTCTTGTTAGTATAAAAAGCTCTATTTCGAATGGAAAAAATCATAACATAATTTAGTATTATGTTATGATTACTAAAAATTCCCCAAGGAGACATAAAATGAAACTAGAGAAGGGCGATTTGCTACGTGATTACAAGAGATGGCTTAAGTCATATTTGAGAAATGCAAAACACAGAGAGGTCTCAAAAAATTCTATGATAATTTATCAAAGAGTTTTTTCCAAACTTGAGATATTTATATCAGAGCAAGATGAAGCAGAAAAATTGAGTGAAGTAGATAAAGAGTTTATCTTGTCTTTTTTAGAATATTTTGAAGAGAACTCAAAGGTAGAACAATTTTCAACAAAAACAAAAACTTTATATATCTCGGTCTTAAAGTCTTTTTTTATCTACATATCTGATAACAATGATGATTTTTATACTTACGAAAAAGAGTTTAAGGGGATTATGCCAAAAAAAGCAAATAGGCAAAAAAAAATAAAATATCTAAAAGATTCAGACGTAAAGACTCTTTTGGACTATCTTAATAATGGATTAATGGAAAATCGACACTACGCATATATTCACTCACTAGGAGTTAAACTTATGCTTTTTTCAGGTCTTAGAGTTTCAGAAGTCTTATCTATAACTTTACAAGATATTGTTGTTTCTGACTTAAAAAACAGTGAGGAGGAGAATGATTTTTATGAAATTAACTTACGAGATACTAAGTCAAAAGAGGAGCAAACAGCTTTAATTAGAATCGAACATATAGAAAAGGAGATTGATTATTTTAACTCACTACAAGCTGAAGATGAATATATCTTTAGGGCGAAAGGTTCTAAAAATAGAATTAACAGAAGCAACTTCTATGTATCCGTATCTAATATCATGTCTAAATTAAATATTAAGGGTAGGGGTCTACACATTCTTAGACACACATGTGCTATGCAACTTTTTAGAAAGACAGGAAATCTTTTGGTTCTAAAAGAGACTCTACGACATTCAGATATAAAAACAACAATGATTTATGCTCATGCCGAAAAACGTGATATTGCTGAGGCTATGCGATAAATAAAGCCTATTATGTGGTATAAATTATTTTCAGGAAATTCATCTTTCCTGAAAATAAATAAATATTTTATGGAAAAGGCTAAAGATATTAATTCTCGATATTCAACTTACATCTACTATAATACAGCAAAAAGATTAAAATGATTAGAAAACAAACTGTTATAATTGGTGCAGGTGCATCGGGTATGATGTCTGCTATTATTGCATCTCGTAGAGGAGATAAAGTTACAGTTCTTGAAAAACTATCTAAAATAGCCTCTAAACTAAAGGCTACTGGTGGTGGACGTTGTAACTTGACAAACACTCTGTCAAATGAAGAGTTTATGGAACATTTTGGTAGAGAAGGTAGATTTATCTCCCCTGCTCTAATAAAATTAAACCATAAAAAACTTCAAGATTTTTTTAGCTCTTTGGGTGTGAAAACTCATGCACCTGATGGATTTCGTATCTTTCCTGTGGGGCATGATGCTTCTACCATCATAAAAGCACTAAAAGAGGAGATGGATAGATTAGGTATAGAGATTTTTACCTCTCAACGAGTCATAAACTTAGAATATAACAAAGAGAGGGTAACTGCTGTTATAACCCAAAACAAAAGGTTTGAGGCAGATAGCACTGTTATTGCAACAGGTGGAATGGGTTACCCTGTATTAGGAGCAGAGGGAGATGGTTATCTTCTAGCAAAATCTGTAGGTCACACAATAATCAAACCTCATCCTGCAATGATGCCACTAAAGACAAAAGAGATATGGGTTGCAAATTGTAGAGCCGACACCATAGGAAAAGTAGAGATTCATGTTGATATTAAGAAATATAGAAAGCTTAAGGCTAAAGGAGATTTAATATTTACAAAAAATGGAATTAGAGGTCCAGTAGTATTAGACTTCTCACGAGAGATTACACCACTACTTGCCAAGTTTGATGAAGTACCCATACTGATGAATTTAACAAAAGGTAAAAATGAAGAGCAGATTAGAGAACATTTTAAAAAAGAGATAAAAAATAATCCTAAGCATACAACTCAAACTTTAGTTGAAACCCTACTCCCAACAGCCATAACATTAGAACTTTGTAAACTAGCTAAAGCAAATCCTACTAAAACTCTAGGAAATCTCTCTGGAATTATTAGAGATAGGCTCATTAAACTTTTGGCATGGACACCTTTAACCATAAATGGACATGATGGTTTTAAAATGGCAATGATTACAAGAGGAGGAGTATCTTTAAAAGAGATAGAACCAAATAGTATGAAGAGTAAAAAAATAGAGGGACTCTACTTCTGTGGAGAGGTCATGAACCTAGATGGTCCATGTGGTGGATATAATCTACAGTGGGCTTTTTCTAGTGGATATTTAGCAGGAGTTAGCGTAAATCGTGAGAGCGAGAGAGTCTAATCTCAATTCTACGACGATACTTATCCCCTGCCCTATCTTCTATTTTTGCAATCTCTCCTTTTGCATCTATAAATGCTCCTCCACTATAGGGTCGTAAAGTTTTAATATAAGATTTATTGTTTAACAGTTTTGGTTTTAAAAACTCTACTACCGATACAGCCCGTTTCATACCCAACTCTAAATTGGAAGAGGCTTCAATATTGTCAATATTACAACCTTTATCTACTAAACATCTATGCAAAGAGTTATCAAAAGATTGTGTACTCTTTGCTATATTAATTGGAAAAGGTTTCCCATCTGTATATCCATACACTTCTACTATGTCACACTTATATTTTTGAGAGAAATCTCTAATCTTTTTTATGACACTCCTATCTAATTGTAATAGAAAGTTATCACTTAAGATAGCAGAACTACTTGAAAATGAGTAACCATGAGCCTCATCTAAAACAATTAATGGTGGTTGTTGATGCTCTTTTAATTTTGAGATATAAAAAGAGGTAATTATAAATAGTAAAACCATTACAATCATTAAAACTATGAATATCTCACTCTGCATTGTTGCATTACTTTGTTGTTTACTCATTAGTTTTTATCTTTTACCTTAGCTATAAAGGAGTCTAAATCACTTATCATCTCACCTGCTTTTGGTAGATTATCTGAGATAGTTGACATATCATCTATGATTTTTCTACTAAGATGACTCAACTGCTCCATTGCTGATTCTGAATGTGTAGAGAATCGTTTCATTGTCTTTATGTGTCTATCCCACTCTTTAGCAATATCGTTCATTCTACTAATACCACTATCAAAAGTATCAACAGAATTTTTAAATACTTTTCCTGCATCCTTAGATGTTGTCTCAAACTGTCTATTCATATCTCTACTACTTTTTTGCAGAAGCTCAAACTGCTCTTGTAGTATCTCTAATGACTCATTGATTATCTTTTTAGAATATTCAGAGGTCTCTTTTAACTCACTCTCTAAAAGCTCTCTTGTAGTGTTAATCTCCTTTGATGAAACATCTATGGTACTCTCCCACTGTTTTGCAGAGGTAGCAAAAGTTTTAGAACTCTCTTCAATAATTGATGCAGAGTGAATAATTTTTTTAGATAGATTTTCCAAAGCATTGTTTGTCTCCTCTTGAGCACTCATTTTAAAACGATACTTATCTCTCTCCATCTCTTTACCAAATGCCCAACCGATAATACTTGTAATTAGAGATGAACCAATAGGTGCAATAATGCTCTCAACATGTTCAATAACATCTGAACCATATTTAGCTGTCATAATCAAAGCTACAGATGTACCAATTAGTGTATGAAGATAACCCATAGTTGAAACACGATTACCTATCTCAATATTATCCTCTCTCTGGCGAATAGCAAAAAAACCTAAGATAACAAGAACAACCATATGCTGAACTCCTATCAGAAGAAAGAGTCCACCAACATATTTTTCAATAAAACCTACACCAAAATACAATCCTATCATCATTGCAATTGCTATTGCAAAACCAAACCACCATAAGGTGCTAAATAACATTTTTATCATCTATATTCCTCTCTTTTTCTATTAATCTATTTGCCTTCTCAAAATCTCTATTGGCTAATGCTGTATAGATTGGTTTACTATTGAAAAGTCTCTCTTCTCGTATGGAATCCATTTTTTTCAAATATGAGATAACTACATTTAACCTCTCTACATCTACAACTCTATCTTCACTTCCTGAACCAAAAGCCAAACAGAAGTTTTCAAAAATTTCAAAAGGTGTCTTCTCATTGAGATAGTAGAGTGTAATTTCAGGAACAGACTCAACACCTATGGATTTGAAAAGATTAACTAGTGTTACTCTACTTAGCATAGGAAAGAGAGATGTGTTTTCTAAGCTCAATGAACTTAAATTTGAAGGAAAGGTAAAATAGATAGCACTCTTTTTGGTGTGAGTAGCTATATATTCTAATGGTTTACGACTATCATCTCCATACTTAATATCATTAAACATATACTTAACATGAATCTTTATAGTGTTTTTAAGATTTTCAAAAGACAAAATATATCCTAATAATTGAATTTTGGATTATATCGTTTTTTCTACTTAAAACTAACTTTAAAGATTAAAATCCCTAAAAATGTTGCTCCTATTGATAAAAAAACATTTAAAAGTAGATTAGATATTGCTTTGGTATATAACTCCTGCTGTAAAAGAATCACCGTATCCATAGAGAATGTTGAAAATGTAGTTAATGCTCCAAGTAATCCTGTTGTAAATATGAGCTTTTGATGAGCAGATAGATTGATTTGAGAGAAGTAGTAAAAGAGAAAGCCCATTAGTAGACTTCCTAATATATTGACACTTAGAGTTCCAAAGGGAAAAGTAGACCCACTTAACCTTTGAACCCAAGTAGAGAGTGTAAAACGGATAATAGCTCCTAAAAAGCCCCCTACCCCAACTGATAATATAAGAGATAAATTCATTACTGTTTAAACTGCCAATCATCTTTTGATTTATTACTATCAACTACTATATCAACACTCTTCTGCTTTAGTAGAGTATCTATAGTTGTTAACTCTCTCTTTAGTGAATCATCTTTTAAGATTGACATCTCTTTAACATAGAACTTTTTAAACTTCTCAAATAGTTTTTTATATCCACTACTAACCTGCAACTTACAAGATTTTCTCTCCCAAGTGCTAACAATAGGATAGAGTGGATGTTTTTGGGGATAATCCATAGAACGTTTCATGATAGCTATTGGAGATTCCATAACCCATTTTACTTTATCGTTACAACCTGCTCTAGTATCAATAAGCCAATTTTTCATAATAGTTACATAATCAGATACTAAAATTGATTTTAGTATTCCACTATTGTCGTAATATTCATCTTTTTTAGAAAACTCTACCCTCTGCTTATTTTGATACTCTTTTCCATCTATATCTCTATATGAGACCTCTAAAGATATATCTGAATCTTTAGAGCTATTTGATTCTCTTTTTAGCTTCAGCAGAACAACTCCTCCTTTAGTAGCCTCTCCATCATTATGAGATGGAAATAGTGTATTTACTTTCATAACTCTACCTGTACTCAACTGAGCATCAGGAGAACCATATACACCAGCTATACTATAGCTACCACTATTTAACTTTAACTCTAAATCATAGACCAATGGAGTTACCATATAGTCAAACTCTTTATCTAGCAATTTAGAGAATGATTTTGATGAGTGAACAGAGAAGTAGTTTGCACCCTTAGTCTTAGATACATACTCAACTAAATCATTATTGAAATCTACACCTATGCCAATAAATGTTGTATGGATACCTCTACTTGATGCCTCTTTTGCCATACCAAAAAGTTTATTTTTACTAAGTTCTCCTCTATTTGGCATTGCATCAGTTAAGAAAATAATACGATTTTCATAGCTATAGTTCTCCTTTACCTCATCAAAAAGCTTTAGTGCTTTCTTGTAACCTGCACTCCAGTTTGTACCACCACGAGATTTTAACTCTAAGATATGGTCTCTAATAGCTTTTTTATCACTTGTTGAGACAAGATTCAGAGGTTTAGCAAGATATGCATTGTGGTCAAATAGAACCACCCCTACTCTATCATCATCTTTTAAATGCCCTAACATCGCTACAATAGATTCATTGGCAATCTGCATCTTCTGTTTAGTAGAGGTCTCTTTACTCTCTACCTTGTTTCCAACCTTATCATAGTAGTATGAGTTAAATGATGAATTCATAGAACCCGATATATCTAAAACTACTACCAAATTTAGTTTTTTACGTTTGAAATCTTTTTCATCAATACCTGAATTTAACCCTACACTTAAAAAGTATTCCTCTCTATTTGAGAAGATATTTTTTCTCTTAGCTGTTGAGTAAGATGGACAAAAAAGCTCTTTACACTTATCTCCTTTCAACCCTGTATCAAAATAGTGGTTGTAGAACTGCCCTTCATAGGTAATTGATTCCAATTTTGGAAGATAACCATTTTCAATATTCTCTTTAAAATTATTTGTATCTTTTGCTCCTCCTACTGATAGTCCCATCTTTTTAGAACGATATCCTACTTTTGGTGCAGGTATTACCATAGGAGAGAAGCTTCTACTCATACTTTTAATTTTTGAATCGTTAAGTGGAGATGTTGCATTATATTCCCAATCATCAACAAGCTTCTCATCTGCTCTCTTACTCATGGCTGATAATATGGTTAAATTTAAAATAATAGTTATAAACAGTAGTCGTTTCATGGTTTATCCTTTATATATATTAATGAATTATAACATAAACCTTACGCTCTATAATTTTTTGAACGTACACTCATCTGTTTACTCTCTTCATCTATATAGATATCATAACGCCCTAATGCTTTCAAAAGTGAACTTAACTTTTTAAAACCATAATTTACAGGAGAGAAAGATGAATTGTTGTTTATATAGATACCCATATCTGAAAGATTTGACCAACCAAACTCATCCATTGTCTGTGTAGAGGCATTATCTAAAAGTTTTAGTAGCCACTTGTCATTTTTTAAATCTACTTCTGTTCTCTTCTTCTCTACTACTTTTTGTTCATACTCTTTTTCTGATTCCATTAAATTTTCAGTAAATATAAATTGTGAACACCCAGCCATAAATGCTTTAGGTGTCTTCTTCTCTCCAAAACCAAAAACTTTAATCCCCTCTTGTTGTACACGCATAACCACAGGAGTAAAATCGGAATCACTTGTAGCAAATGCAAAAGCATCTATCTTTTTTGTATGTAACATATCCATAGCATCAATAGTCATAAGAATATCTGTTGCATTTTTCTGCTTTGAGTAATCAAACTGTTGTATCGGTTTAATGGCAAACTCTAAAAGCTTTGCTTCCCAATTTTTTAGGTTCTCTTTTGTCCAATTTCCATAGGCTTGACGAATGTTAACAACTCCATACTTGCTAAGCTCTCCAATAATCCCCTCAATGGCTCTATGTGATATATTATCACAATCTATAAAAAGTGCTATATGGTCATCATTACGCATCAAAATTCTCCTTTGGAGCATAATATGTCATGGTGGAGCGTCCAAACTTTTTACGCTTAACCTGCTCTAACTCTCCTATGCTCTCTGGCATATCTAAATTGCTCATATGCTCTACAATAACCATCATACAGATATTTACATCTATCTTCTCTATCAACTCTATTGTTTTTTCATATATATCATCCATTCCATCACGAGAAGAGAATGGTGGGTCAAAATAGAAGTATGTCTTTTGGCTACTATTTTTAACCATAGATAGAACTGTCTCAAACTTCTCAAAGCTATCTCCAAAGATATGGTGACATTTAGAAGGGTTTAATCTCTTAATGTTCTCTTGAAGAACTCTATAGGCTATTTTATTGTATTCTATAAAGAAACAGTTAGAAGCCCCTCTACTTAATGCCTCTAAACCAATGGAGCCTGAACCAGAGAATACCTCTACAAAGTTTTTATCAATAATATCAAATTGTAAAGTATTGAAAAGAGACTCTTTTAAAATTCCTTTTGAACTACGAGTTGTAAATATATTTGGAATCTCAATGATTTTTCCTTTGAAATCTCCTGCTATTATATTTGTTCTAAAATTTTCCTGTTTTTTTGCCATATTTTCTCTTTTTCTAATGTTATATTTCATGAATTATAACAAATATTTAATAGAATTAGATATAAATTTGAAGTTCACGATTTGATATAGTTCAAATCTCTAAACAGATATAAACATAATTTTAGATAGAGTTGTACTCTTAAACATAGGGAGAAAGGATTAAAATGTCTCCATTTGGAATACAGCTTATAAACGGATTTATGGAATCTGACCTAGAACTAGAAGATAAAAATAGCTTTCAGGCACTTAAACAACTTGGAGCAATAGAGGAGATAGAGGGACTTTGGAAGCTTAAATCTCTATATCGTGTGGGGCAACTATATGTCAATAGAGAGGGAAAAGGTTTTGTAGAGGCTCAAACTAAAGAGCAGAAAGATTTAGTAGTAGAGGCACAAGATATGGGAGATGCAAATCCTAGCGATGATGTTGTAGTAAAGCGTATTATTGCACGGCGTGGTCGTGCTTCGGCTAAAGTGCTACTGGTCATTCGTAAAGCTCATGTTTATCAAATTGTATATACTAATCGTAACGAGTCTGATGTTTTTGAGATTATTGATATTAAAACGGGGCTTCCAACAAATGCAAAAATGGAAGGTATGGATTTAAAAGCCTTTAAACTTGGAACTGTCTTAAAGGTAGATAGTCAAACTGAAGAGGTTATGGAGATATTTGGAGATTTGGGAGACCCTAAGGTGGATGAAAAAATATCTTTAGCACTATATAAAAGGGCTTCTGATATTTTTGAAGAGGATTGTGTGACACAAGCTAAAGAGGTTGAAAAGAGTGTTACACGAGAGGAACACCCTACTCGTACCGATTTGACTCATTTAGATTTCTGTACAATTGACCCTGTAACAGCAAAAGATTTTGATGATGCTATCTACTTTGATATGGAAAATTACACTCTTTATGTTGCCATTGCCGATGTAAGTCACTATGTAGAGTACTTTTCCCCAATAGATACTGAAGCAAAGAGACGTGGATTTACCACATATTTTCCTCATAAATCTTTTCCTATGCTACCTCGTGAACTCTCTGAAAACATCTGTTCACTAAAGCCTCATGTAGATAGACTTGCATTTGTAGCTAAAATAGAGCTAGATAGAGATACTCTGTTACCAATAAAAGAGGATTTTTTTGAAGCGATTATCCACTCTAAAAGAAGATTTCACTATGATGAGGTAGATAGAATTATAGAGAGTAGTGGAGAGAATATTGAAAAAGAAGATGAAAAAAGAATTTTAGAGTATCTTCTTCCACTACAAAAGATTACTCAACGACTTCGTAAAAGACGATTAAGAGATGGATTTGATTTTAGAAGTGAAGAGATTAAATTGTCTATTGATTCAAACCATGAATTAAAAAATACATCAGTTGAGACAGGGACACCTTCACACTCACTCATTGAAGAGTGTATGCTCTTAGCAAATCAAGCTAGTGCTAAACGGTTTGAGTATGGAATTTTTAGGATACATACACCACCACAACTTAGTAAACTAGAGGAGCTTTTGGAGGAGTTAGCATCTATTGGATTATTTGTAAATGAGTATGATGACTCCCCCTCGCTTATCCGTGCCATTCAAAAAGAGGCAGATAGTATGGGAATAGCTTCACAAGTTGATGCAATGGTTATCAAATCACTTAAACAGGCAAACTACTCTGCCAATAATGAGGGTCACTTTGGACTTGGTTTTAGCCACTATTCACACTTTACCTCTCCAATTAGAAGATACTCCGACCTCATCTTACACCGTCTTATAAAAGCAGACTTAAAAGAGGATAGAGAGCAAAATGAGTATCTACTTAGAAATATAGAGCCTCTTTGTCAAAGAGTTTCAGAGTTAGAGCGTGAATCTACTAAAGCAGAGTGGGACTTTAGAGATAGAAAATTAGCACGTTGGGCAGAAAAACATGTGGGAGAAGAGTTTAAAGCCAATGTAGTAGAGGTAGGAGAGAATGCAAAAGCTATCTTAGAGTCTGAAGTTGAGGGAGTTACTGTTAATTTAAGAGGGGATAATGTTATGCTTTTTGATAGGGTTATTGTTAAAATTGATAGTGTAGATATTGCTATGGCTAAGATTCAAGGAGAGTTTGTGGCTAAGTGTGAAAAAGATGTGATGGAGTTATAGTATGTATCAAAGAGAGTTTGAAAATCTACTTCATAAAAATCCTCCAAGAGCCATTTTACTTTATGGGGATAATGAGTATACTATTAACTCCTACATACAACACTACATTAACATTACAGATACTTCTAACTCTCTGTTAACTCTATATTTTGATGATTACTCTTTTGATAAAGCAAAAAGATATCTCTCTCAAACTTCACTATTTGGAGGGGCTAATATGCTTATTATTAAACGAGATAAAAAGATTCCTAAAAAAGAGTTAGATATACTCATATCTTTGGTTAATAAGAATATAGATAGCTTTTTCATATTTCATTTTAAAGGAAAAGCAAGTAGTGCTAAGAGTTTACAATCATCTTTCTCTCCTAAAAATGGTGGAAACTGGGTAAGACTCTTTGAACCAAATATCAACCAAAGCATTAATATTCTCTACAAAAAGTCTATGGAGATTGGATTAGATATTGACCATAGTACTTTACAACACTTAATGCTTCTACTAAATAATAATTTGGAGCTATCTGCGAATGAACTAAATAAATTGGCTATTTTAAAAGGGAGAGTAACCTCAAAAGATATAGATAGGTTAGTATACTCAACAGCACCTCTAGCCATAGAGGATTTACTTGTAGACCTATTTGAAAACAGACCTATAATAAAAAAAGTAAATCAAATATTAGATTTAGGAGAAGATGAGTTTTATATAGTTCGTTCAACAGAGTTTTTTGTAAATCAACTATTTCTATTTCATGCCTATTTTAAACTAAATGGCAATATAGACTCTAAGGCGATATTGGGATATAAATTACCAAAAGATATAGAGCAACAGAAAGGAGTTTTATCATTAAAGATAAAAAGCTCTACTCTTCTTAAGATATATGAGTCTCTATTTGAGTTAGAGATAGAGATGAAAAAGAGTAGTTCCATAGATAGAGAGTCTCTTTTATATGGAGCATTTATTAAAATTCAGAGTTTTTTGTAAACTAAGATGCTCTACTACTATTCATCTCTATCATATAATCTACTCTCTCTTTTATGCTTATATAGTCTGCTAAAGTATCTGATATAAATGTGTAATTCTCTTTGTCACTAGAGACAATGGTATTGCTACTATCTACAAATAGTAGACTTGGAATATTTTTTGATTTTATAATCTCTGTTACCTTATTGTGAAGATATTCATCATCTACTCTATCTAGTAAAATACATTTATAACTCTCTTTATCCAGATTACTCTTTAAATCATCTATATCTTTAGCTACTTCTACTGAATAGTTTAGTTTATTTAAAATAGCTGAGATTATCTTTGATTCTGTAGTCGTTCTCTTATATAGAAGAATATCTTTCATATCTGAACTACTACTCTCTTCGTTTGCTAATGGAAAAAATTTCTTCAATATAGATATAAATTTATCTACTTTAATTGGTTTAGAGATATATTCATCCATACCTTCTGATAAAAATCTTTCTCTGTCTCCTTTTAATGCATTTGCCGTAACTGCAATAATAGGTGTATGTTTTATCTTTTCTCTATTCTCATAATCTATGATTTTTATTGTTGCATCAACACCATTTAGTACGGGCATCTGTATATCCATAAATATAACATCATACTCTCTACTACTCTTGATATATTTATTTAATCCCTCTTGACCATTATCGGCACACTCTGAACTAATTCCCATATTTTTAAGAGTATGCTGAATCATCTTTTGATTAATAGGATTATCTTCAACAACAAGAGCATGAATATCTTTAAATAGCTTCTCTTTTTTTTGAGGAACTCTACGTCTATTATCTATATTTTTTGTAATATTTAATGCTTTTAAAGAGTTTTGAACCTTTGAAAAGGTGACGGGTTCATACATAACCTCTAAATGTTCCGAATTTAATCTCTGTAACTCTTGATGTCTATTTAGTTTTACAACCAAAACTATTTTTGTATGAGAGTTGCGTAATCTAATAACTTTTTTAATCTCTTCAATACTATTATTATCAATATGTATATATATTATGTTGTATATTTTACTACTATATCCCTCTATACACTCTTCAAAATTTTTAAATCGTTTAATAGATACATCTTTGGATATTAAAGATATATAACTCTCTAAAAAGTGGTCAGAGTATCTATCTTTTACATTAGAATCTGAATAAATTGATATTTTCATTGGTCTCTCCTCTCTTCTTTCTACTTTTATATCTTTTTTATCTACATTTAATACGAAAGAGAAAGTTGAACCCTCTCCTATTTTGCTATTTAAAATTAATGCTCCACCTAAGATATTTACAATATTTGAAGATATTGTAAGTCCTAATCCTGTGCCACCATATTTTCTTGAAATAGAGGTATCTGCTTGTGTAAAAGCATTAAATACTTTCTCTCTACTCTCTTCAGATATTCCAACTCCTGTATCTTTTACTGAAAATTTAATAGATACACTATCGTCTCTACTATCTATCTCTTTAATAATAACAGCTACAGAACCTCCTTTTTCAGTAAATTTAATAGCATTAGAGATTAGATTTATTAAAACTTGTTTAATTTTAGATGGGTCACTTTTTAACATTTTAGATGAAAATTTTGGGTCAATCCATAAGGAGAAATCTATCTCTTTCTTTAAGGCGTTTGTAGAGTACAACTCAACAACATTCTCAAACTCCTCAATGGGATTAAAGAACACCTCTTCAAGCTCGATAGTTCCATTCTCTATTTTTGATATATCTAACACGTCATTAATAATAGATAGTAAATCTTCTGAACTATTTCTAATAACATTTACAAATTCATACTGTTCGCTATTTAAATCGGTAGATTTTAAAAATTTTGTAAATCCAATAATACCATTAAGTGGTGTACGAATCTCATGAGACATATTAGCTAAAAAGAGGCTCTTTGTTCTATTTGCTCTATCTGACTCTTCTCTGCTCTCTTGTAACTCTAAAAGAATATTTGATATAAAAGAGTAAATTTTTCTATCTTCTCCACTATCTATATGTTTTTTAAATTCTAATAATCTATCTCTATCAACTTGATTTTCTAAACTTTCTAAAAAAGTTTCTAAATTTTTTCTCTGTAACTCTTTAGATTTAAAACAGTAAAGAATTTTATCTATTAGTTTAAATGGATTTAACAAATTACTCAATATAGAATATTTAACTTCTTCTTTCATCTACTCTCCTTTGCTATAATTTTATTATACCTAGTAATGATATATTTTTATATTATTTTAATAAAAAAAAGATTTTTTATCTAAAAACTTCTCAATATATTATATATAAAATAGATAATCGTATATTTTTATTAAAAATAAATACTCTTTGTGATAGAATATCATTTCCAAAATTCTTGCTCATTATTTGGATAGTCACTTGACTAATTGAAATGGGCTATTAAACCAAAAGGAACACAATGAATAACTATGAAACACTGTACGTACTTAAACCTACACTTACAGATGAAGAGATAGCATCTAACATTGCAAAAATTGAAGCGATTCTTGTACGTGAAGGTGCTGAGATTCTTGCTACAAATAATATGGGTATGAGAAAACTTGCTTATCCTGTTGCAAAAAATGAACGTGGTGTATATACAATCGTTTACTTCAAAGCTGAAGG
>CAMZNQ010000074.1 GCA_947313765.1 uncultured Sulfurovum sp. | reverse complement strand
TTTTATCTCCATTTAGGTATGATTTTATCATAGCAAAATGAACTGAAGATTAATTTTTAAATCTTTTCAAAAGAACTATTTAAATAAGATTAAAATTTAAAGTAACTGAAATATTTGAAATAGGTAGTTCTCCTTGCAATTCAGAAGGAATATTAACAGGAAAGGTTCTTTCTAACGTTTTTCTAATACTTTTTTGAAATATACGTTTTCCATTAATAAAACGAATATTATTTACTTCTCCATACTCATTAATATCAAAACGAACTTTTACAGAACCCTCTATATGTCTTCTTCGTGCCTTTTTTGGGTATCTTTTATTTGAAATAATTTGACTTCGTATTTTACTTAAAAACATTCTCTTGCTTTCCCCTATATCTACTTTTGTTTCAACTTTAGGTGCTGTATATATTGGAGTAGGCTCTTTTTCAATCTCAATAGCTCTTAATTGCTCTTTTTCAGGCTTAGAGTAGTTTACAGGAGTATATATCTCTTCAATAATAGGTGGTTCAACTCTTCTAACTATTTGCTCTTTTTCAATAAATATATCTTGAGGAACTACTTTTTTAACTATATGTTTTTTAGGAACAACTCTCTTTTTGTGAACTACTTTTTTAACTACATGTTTTTTAGGAATAACTCTCTTTTTGTGAACTACTTTTTTAACTATATGTTTTTTAGGAACAACTCTCTTTTTATGAACCACTTTTTTAACTATATGTTTTTTAGGAATAACTCTCTTTTTATGAACTACTTTTTTAGCTATATGTTTTTTAGGAATAACTCTCTTTTTATGAACTACTTTTTTAGCTATATGTTTTTTATGAATAACTATATCTTTTATTGGTAATATTTTTTTCTCAATGACTTTCTTTTTCTCAACAGGATTTATAATAGCTATTTTAATAGTAGATGTTGATAACTTTTTTTTGGGAGCTTCTACTCTATTTTTATATAGAAATAGAAAAGTGTAACCTAAAATTGCAAAGAGAATAGTAGTAATTAAAAAAGAGATGCCGTAGCGATGATTACTCATGTTTAGTTACAATCCCTAAATTTTCATATCCATTCTTTTTTAAAATATCTAAAATAAAAACAAAATTTTGAAAGGTTACATTTTTATCACTATATATATAGATAGGAGTCTTTTTATCATAGGTTAAAATAGTCTTGTCAACTCTATTGTGAGCTATATGCTCTTTACCTAAAAATATCTCTCCACTCTTTTTAATGAATATTTTTAACTCTTTTGTCTCTTTCTCTTCTATTTTAGAACTAGATGTCGGCAAATCTAGTTTTATGAGACCTGTTTGAATAAATGATGCAGTGGTTAAAACAATAACTAATAAAACTAACATAATATCAATAAAAGGGACAACATTAATATTGTCAAATTTGGATGAACGTCTCATTAGTTTAGCTTTTGGTTAATAATCCATCTGTTTAATATTATCTCTATTTTACGGTTTATATGGTTGTAGAAAAATATTGCAGGAATAGCAACAACTAAACCCATTGCTGTTGCTTTAAGTGCCAATGCCAAAGAGGTCATAATGTGTTGAACATTCATGTCAGATGTTTGTCCCATAGTGTAAAAAGTTATTATGATTCCTAAAACAGTACCAAGAAGTCCGATATAAGGGGCATTTGCTCCAAAAGTAGAGATAATAGATATATTATTCGTTACATCAATCTCTAGCTCTTCGATGGTTTGGTATTTTTCCAGTTTAATACTTCTGTAAAATAGAAGTCGTTCTATCCAAAAAAAGAGAGTTAAAAAGCTCATAAGAGCTAATAGTCCCAATACTCCATAATCTACAATATTCTCAAGTAACTCTATATCCATTATTTTTCCCGATAATTTGACCGTATTATATTAGAAAAAAATAAGTTTATCAAGAACTTTTTGTTAAATATGATAATCGAGTATTTCATTGTTCATATAAATATGTTAAAATACAGATATGATAAATAGAAAAGATAGCTTAAAAGAAGCATTAGAAGAGTATGTGGAGTTAGTTAAATTAGAGAGATATTTTGATGCACATGAGGTACTAGAGGAGGCATGGCATCCATTACGAAAAGCAAATCATCCCTTAAAAAACTTAGTTAAGGGTCTAATCAATGGTGCTATTGCTTTTGAGCATATTAAAAGAGATAGAAAAGATTCAAAAAGAAAAGCCTCTACTGTATACAAATCTTTTGATAGGCATAAAAACATATTACAAGAGGGGATTGAAGAGTATGAGCTATTAAAAAAAGCTTGTGAACTAATAGAGGAGAGAAAATTGCTACTTAGGGAGTATTTTTGATAAAAAAAATTATTATAAAATCTCTTTTTCTTTCTCTATTTTTTTATGAGTTTGCACACTCTGCAGAGGTAAAACACTCCACTTGGAAGAGAAATTTAACTTTTGAAGAGTATCTTAAAAAACATGATATATCTAAAGATATTTTAGAAACACTAGATGAAGATGATGTGCTACTTGTATCTGATATTAAAAAAAATCAAAAATTTTATGAGTTAATTGCATCTAATGGAGTTCTTCTTCAAGCTCTTATTCCAGTAGGAGAGGAGTTACAACTACATCTTCGTAAAACATTTGAGGGTTATGAGTTAAATGTTATTCCCATCTCATATCAAAAGGGAACTCATATAGCTCTTCTATCTATTGAAATCAATCCTTATCGTGATATTATTAATATTGTAAAGAATAGAGGTTTAGCAAATCAGTTCAAAAATCTAATTAAAGAGTCACAAAATTTTAGAGATATTAAAAAAAATGATAAGATAGCTATTGTATATACTCAAAAAATGCGTTTGGGTCAACCTATAGGTATTCCAAATATTAAAGTTGCTATGTTGGAGTCAAACAATATGAGATATTACATATTTAAACATAGTGATGGAAAGTATTATGATGAAGAGGGTAAAGCATTAGTTAAAAAATATATGGGAAAACCATTAAATCACATACGAATCACTTCTAGCTTTAGTAAAAGGCGTTTTCATCCCATATTGAAACGATGGAAAGCACATCATGGAACAGATTTTGGAGCTAAACGAGGCACACCAATTTTAGCAGTAGCAGATGGGGAGGTTATCTTCTCTGGAAGAATGGGTGGATATGGAAATGTTATAAAGATAAAACATAAAGATAACTATGTTACTCTATATGCACACCAGAGCAGACTAAAAGCTAAGATAGATGAGGTTGTTAAGAAAGGTGATATAATAGGCTATATAGGTAGTACAGGACGAAGCACAGGTCCTCATTTACATTTTGGTCTATATAAAGATGGAGTACCCATTGACCCTATGCGTTTAGTTAAATTTTCATCTGAAGGTTTAATTGGAAATGACAAAAAGGCTTTCTTAAATAGGAAAAGAAGATATATAAAAATTATCAATGAGATTTTTGATGACAATGTCTCTTCTTATGTTTGGAATACAGTTGATAAGTTATCTGTTACTCCTGAAATGAAAAATTATTATAAAAATAGAGGTTGGTAGTAGTGAAGAATATAATAGAAGATTTTAAATTAAATAGATTAGATAACCCTTGCTTTGCAAAGACAGCACTTGTTACATTTAAACAAAACGGCAAAGAGAAATCTTGGGAGATTGTTGAGTCTCATGACTCTGTAGCTATATTGATATACCACAAAGATAGAGATAGTTTTGTATTGGTAAAACAGTTTAGACCAGCTGTATATAATCGAGGTGGAGATGGAATAACAGTTGAGATGTGTGCAGGGATTATAGATAAAGATAAATCTTTAGAGCAGATAGCAAAAGAGGAGATAGAGGAGGAGTGTGGTTACTCTGTTCAAATTGACTCCATAGAGCGTATTACTAAAGTTCTATCTGCTGTTGGTACATCAGGAAGTACTCAAATCATCTACTATGCAGAAGTTGATGATTCAATGAAAATCAGTGAGGGTGGTGGAGTAGATGATGAACAGATAGAGGTTATTGAAGTTCCAATATCTGAAGCAAAATCATTTATGTATGATGAATCCATAGGTAAAACGGTTGGATTGATGTTTGCCTTTATGTGGTGGTTTGAAAAAAAGAAAAAAATTTAAATTATTTAAATATCTATCTTGAAACAGAGTTATTATCTCCAGTATCTTTTACTTCTACACGTCTATGGGAAACAGTTGTAACTAAATTATCATCTCCTTTAAAAGATACCAATTTTCTAACTCTTTTTGCATCAATATTATTTTTATCTCCACTTATATATATTCTATTAATACTATTTGATGCTATTATATTATTATTATCTCCTGTTATCTTAAGCATATCAACTTTTCCTGTTATTGTAATCTCATTATTATCACTACTAATATTGATATTTTGACCTTTTGAATCAAGGCTCTTTTTGACATTATCATCTGTTATGCTTATGCCACCTGTTGTGATTTTGCTACTATCTCCATCTGTTGATAGTGAAATCCCATCCATTTTAATATCTGCTTTATCTCCATTACCTGATGTACTTAAGTTCATACCCATACCATCAATCTTTACATCGTCATCATCTACCGATAGATTCATTCCTAATATATTGATACTTATATTTTCACCATTTACTGTTGAAATAGTAAGAGCAGTAGCACATAAAAAAAATAAAATATTCTTTTTCATAAAAAATCCTTATATATTTGAGTAGTAAATATTTTAACATATAATGTTTAAATAAGATATTAAAAAAACATGAGTATAATCATTTTTAATTTTACAAAAAAGGAAAATATTTGAAAAATATGATTTTAACACTTCACGCAACTATCTTAATGATGACACTCTCCATAGTTATTATGCCAAATTTATGGATGGTATCTGTTGTAACTGGGGTAGATGGTCTAAAGGGAATCTCTTTCCCCCCAATCTGGACAGTTTATGCTGTTTTAGTTTTTTTCACTTCAGCATTTACTTTTTCTTGGTTAGTCAAGAGGTAAACAATAATCTTTTTTAGATTACTATTCTTTGGGGCTTTGTAGAGGGTTTTAAATTGGATTAGATTATTCATGTTAAAAAAGTCAACTACTCTACAAAAACCTTTATCCCCTCGCTATGACTCTTAAATTTAGGAGCGTATATACTCTCTATTGTTGTTATTCCATTTGAAAATACCCCTTTATGTGTTACAACTAGTGAATACTCAAAAACATAACTCCCTTTTGGTAGATAGTCAATAAAGAAATAGGTAGCATTATCTTTTGTACTTTGATAATAGCCCAATCCATCTTGATATCTATATTGACTGATAACATCTATTGGTTCAAAAGTGGAGGCACGGCTATCTTTTAACATTATATACTCCATATTTCTAGCTACTCCTATCTCAATTCTAACTTTTACTCTATCTCCAACATTTAACATTTTTTGGTTTAGTGGTATAAGCTTCTCTCCTGTTGGGGACTCTGATAGATAAAATAATCTTTTGCTTATAGTTAGAGGTGTCTCTTTAAAACTTTTGACTCTATCCATATCTTCAAAATATTGCCAATATACTCCACCCCAAGCAATATGATTATTTGGATTTTTAATAGTTAAAGTAGCCATAGATTTATCAAATTCATCTTTACTGTAACTTACTTTATAATAACCTAGCCCTTTAACAGCTCTACTTTGAGCCTCTTTTAGTTTTGTTTGATATGCTTTTTGGGTATTAAAATTAACTTCTACTAGATTATTATCTTCTAGCCAATCACTATTTAATAGTAGGGCATAAATGGCTGATGATGTAGATTTTGTTGTTCTCCAATGGTTTGTCTCTTTTTGATTTAATAACCATGTTTTAAGCTCTTCGACCATCTCTTTATCATTAGTAACAGTTTCAAAAAGCTCAATCATAAGAGAGTGTGTCTCTATGGGTAGTTGATTCCAATTATAACCATTAGGATATTTAAAATATGTACCTAACTCATTATGAATAGAATGTTCTTTTATTGATGCTACAATATCTTTTGAATCTTCTCCTAAATTATGAACTGTTAGAGCAATCATCCCCTTCTCATATATCCCTTTATTACTCCAAAACTCTTTAGCTTGATGTAGGTAATAATCATAAGCATTTTTTACCTTTTTGTTTAGAATCTGATTGTGTAGACCTCTTGCATATAGGTAGTGAATAATCATGGAGTTTAGGTTATCATCTTCTAATTTTCTATCTCCCTTTTCTATTGATTGTAGTAGAGATATATACTCATTAAGTATCTCTTTGTCGATATACTCTATCGCTTTGTCTAACATGCTACTATTATTTTCCAAAGAGCTTACACCTATCTTTTTTAAATGCCCCATACCCTCAACAATATATTGGGTAATATACCATGATGCTTTATCTCCACCAAACCAACTCCAACCACCATTAGGAAGTTGTCTTTTGTCTAGTTTCTCTAAACTCTCTTTTTGTTGAGAGGCTAATCTATCTAAATCAAATAGTAGAGCCATATTTTTCTGCTGTTCCTCTTCGCTTTGAGCCTCTAAGACCCAAGGTGTCTCTTCGAGCAAGAGAGATTTTAGCTCTTGATTTGTTGATAGTTTTGATTTTAATTTACCACTCTCTCTCCACTCTTTAAAAATAGTTTTTATCTTAGGATGCTCATCCATAACCTTTTTAGCCAAAGCATTAGCATAATATCTTGAAAATAACTGTTCACTACACTCATGTTCATACTCCATAAGATATGGCATAGAGGCAATAGCATACCATACAGGGTTTGATGTAAATTCAAGAGTAAGTTTATGATTTTTTAGAGTTTTTGAAGAGCTATTTTTTAAAGATTCTAAAGTAAAACTCTTCTCTTCATTTGGCTTAACTAAAATAGCTTTACTCTCTGTAATAAATACTCTATTTGATAATACTGGACGAATAACCTCTTCTGCATCAGTATGTGTTGCAGTTCGTGCGATTAGTATCTCTTTTATTGCAGATATTTTATTGCTATCTGGGATTTTTATCTTAAATTCAATATTTGTAGATAAACCTTTTTTTAGATGAAAATATTTTTTAAACTTCTTTTTATATATAGCTTTTTCAGTAATTGGGTCAATAAGTTTTAGTTCACACTCTCCATCTATCTCTTTTTTACTCATATTAACAACTTTAGCTGAAATGGTAATGGTATCTTTTTCTCTAAAAAATCTTGGTAGATTAGAGACAACCATTAACTCTTTTGTTGTAGTTAATGTTTTATCTATAAGAGCTGTTTTTAACTCCTTGCTATGTACAAAAGCTTTAAAGTTCCAACGGGTTAATGCCTCATTTGTTTTAAAATTAATTAAAATGTTTCCATCTTTATCGGTTCGTAAATTGGGTTTAAAAAATATGGTCTCGTTAAAGTTTTTACGAATATTTATAATTGCTGTTTCTATTTTTTTATCTTCTTTGGAAGATGAATAAATCCAATCTTCTGAAGAATGACTTTTATCATCTGAAACCATTTGTGTTACTATGCCTCCATTTCCATAATAGTCCCTTGGAGCAATAGCCATATACATTTTAGGTAATGGTACAATGTTGCCACCATATCCTCTACTTTGATTAATGAAATTTGACCATTTCAGATGAAGAAAAGTTCGCTGTAGATGCTCTTTTTGATATTTTTGCCATCTACTTTGTGAAACTGTGCTATTAAAGGTAACTCCTCTCCAGTTATTTCTATATTGTTGTCTAAATGTAGGAAAGTGAAAGTTTTTTGAAAAAGAGTGAGATATAAATTGGTCAAGTGAAGCATCATACATTGTAGCAACCATCTCTGCTACAACAGCATCTTTCTCTTCCCCTGAAATTTTTATTTTCCACTGCTCTTTCTCATTTGGCTTTAATCTATCTCTAAAAGTAACTAATTTAACTTTTAGTCGACTATCCCATGGCACAACCAATTCATCTTCTATATGAAAAAAACGATTGTTCTGAACAAAATCTAGCTGATAGTAGATATTTCCTCTATCTTTTTTAGAGATTTTAATAAGCTCCTCTTTTAGTTTTTCTACTCTTATCCATCTCTTTTTAGTAAATTTTCCCTCTCTCTCAATAGTTAAAAGAGTAGGTAGATTTTTTAGTGAACTCTTTAGATATATCTTTGCAATATCTAGTGGTTTATACTCTTTCTGATTATTTTTATGCCATATATAGGTAGGTGTAGGAGGATTCTCTGCTATTAAATTATATATAGTTACCTCTTTTGATATAGAAATCTCTTGACCATTTTTATCATAACTCTTTAAGGTTAATAGATATTTTCCTTGCTCTAATCTCCCTAGTTCTAACTCTCGATTCTCTTTAGTATTAAACTTTATAGTTTTAATAATTTTTTTCTCTCTTAGTTCATCTCCATATCTATAATTTGGAAATAGTTTTTCAAACTCCTCTTTGTTGTATATCTCTCTATCTACTTTTGACCAATATCTTGTGCGATATATCTTTTTATCATCCATAAATTTTTCAACCAAAAGAGTACCCATTATAGGTTGAAACTTATCATCAAGGTTAGTTGAGTTTATGGTAATAGAAGAGTTCTCTTCACTATTAATCTCACTATCAACCTCCATAGATAGCTTTATTCCTACATATCCCAAGATAATAGATTTGCTATTTGAGTGTGTCTCTCCTGTGCTATCTGTGACATCTACTGATATAGTGTATCTGTAGTTTGGTCTATCTTTTATATCTATATTTTTATCTGATAGTGTATTAAACTTTATGGAGAATATTCCATTATTATCTGTCTTTAACTCTCCAGAGGCAATTATATCTTCTACTATATCTTTATCTCTACCTTCTTCCCAGTAAGATATCCAAGGAAAAGAGGCTACTCGTTTAACTCTATATTTTACTTTTGCTTCATCTAACTTATCTCCTGCATACCCTTTTGCCTCTCCCTTTAATGTTATTGTATCTCCAATTTGATAACTCTTTTCAAGTTTTTTAAAGGTCACTTCAAACTTAGGACGTTTATACTCCTCAACTTGTACACTTTGACTACCTCCTATGTCTGCCTC
>CAMZNQ010000073.1 GCA_947313765.1 uncultured Sulfurovum sp. | reverse complement strand
CTGTTAAATCGTTTGAGTCAAGTCCTGTTGTAGCATCATCACTATTCCCTTGAATCATACTTGCACCCATCTTTAATAATTCTGTTAAATCCACTGTTTATCCTTGTTTTTAATATTAAAAATTATAACAAAAAAATATCTATATAAGCTTTATTCCTTCATTACAAAGTTCAACTCTCTTTTTAGAGATTAAAGATGTAAGTGTTCTTTTAAAACTCTTTTTGCTTAATCCAAATGTTCTCATAATATCATCTGCATTACTCTTTGAGTTTAATGAAATAAAATTTGAATTCTCTTTTAAACAATCTAAAAGCTTAAGTTCAAAAACATCTCCACTTACCTTTTTCCCTATGGGTTGTAAAGAGAGGTCTAATTTTCCATCATTACGAATCTTTTTAATGTACGCCTCTTTTCTATCTCCTACTTTAATAGGTTCAAAAATTTCATTTTCAAAAAGCATACCCTCATATAGATTTTCAATAATAACTTTATATCCCATTGGTGTCTTAGAGAGAACTAAAATATCTACTTTTTGATTATCACTAAGAGATGAAGTATCTGTTGAGAGCCATTTCCCTATCTTATGAGTTCCATATAGTCGACCTGTCTTACTATCTAAGCAGACTCGTAAAATATATTTTGAACCAATATGAAAGTGACATTTTTGTTGAGAAAGAGGGACAAACAAATCTTTAGGTAGACCCCAATTTACAAAAGCACCAAATCGTTGGTAATCAACAACAGTAAAATAACCAAATTCGCCAAGTTTAGCATAAGGGTATTTTGTGGTAGCAACAGGTCTATCTTCTGAATCGGTGTAGACAAAAACCTCTATCTCTGCACCTATGGGCATATCTTCCTCCATCACATAGATATTTGGAAGTAATACCTCTTCAAAATTTTCTGCTCTTAAATATAAACCATAATCAGTATCTCGCTCAACACGAAGTGTGTTAAGCTCTCCAATAGAGATAGTTAAATTCAATTAATACTCTTTAAGTGTTTAAGAAATTTATCTGCTTTAAGAAATCCAGATAACATTTTAGATGGCATAACACTATTATTTTTATCGAAAAAGATTATGCTTGGTGTACCAAAAGCACCAAATTTTTTCACTAAAGCTTTATCGTCATCACTATTTGCAGTAAGATCAATCTGAATAAATTTAAATCGTTTCAACTCCTCTTTTACAAGCTTATTAGAGAATGTAAACTCCTCTAGCTCATCACATGAAGCACATGACTGTTTACGAAAATCAACAACAACAAATTTATCTGATGCCTCTACCTCTTTTTGTAGTTTAGCAATAGTATATCCAACTTTTTTATCTATATTCAGTTCATTGCTAGTTACTAATTTTCCTGAACTAAAAGAGTCAAAAGGGTGTAGAATTGATTTTGAACCACTTAATAGACCAACAAAAATAGAAGCTCCATAAACTAGAGAGATTAGAGCCAATAGTTGAAATAGTTTTTTTGCTCCAGTACGTGTAGATGAACTATCAAATACACCCATATATATGGCAATCCCCATAAAGAAACTAGACCATAAAAACATATTTAACCAAGGATAGATAACTTTTCCTAACATAAGGATTGCTAACGCTAACATTACCACACCAAAAGTTTCTGATACCTTTGTCATCCACCCACCAGGTCTTGGCATAAATTTACCTGCTCCTGCTCCTACCAACAAGAGAGGAAGCCCCATACCAATACTCATGGCAAACAGAGCAACTCCTCCAAGAAAAGCATCTCCTGTTTGAGAGATAAATATAACTGCTCCTGCTAAAGGTGGTGCAACACAAGGTCCAATAATAAAGGCTGAAAGGAATCCCATAATCACTGTTCCTATAATTCCAGAGCCTTGAGCGTTATCGCTAACAGAGTTGATTTTGCTTTGCCATTTAGATGGAAGTTGTATCTCATAATATCCAAAGAGTGAGAGAGCTAAAGCAAAAAACATAATAGCAAAGGTTGTTAATACCCAAGGATTCTGCATTGCAGATTGAATATCTGCTCCAAGTAATCCAGATAGAACACCAACTATAGTATAGGTAACTGCCATAGATAGAACATATATTAAAGAGATAAAAAAGCCTTTAGATGCACTTGGAGCTTCTCCATTATTCTGTTGAGATACAATAATAGAAGATAAGATTGGAATCATTGGAAATATACATGGTGTTAATGCTAACAATAGACCAAGAACGAAGAAAAGTAAAACAACAAAAAATGCACTTTCACTTTTAATAATTTCCATAATTGCATTTGGATTAGATGAAGATATGGCATCTGATAACTTATCAAAAAGACCTATTTTTGCATTTGGGTCTCCTGCTAAAATAAATTCTCTCTCTTGTGGATTATAGCAGATTCCATTATCTGAACAACCAGAAAACTGAACAGAGAGAGTAAACTCTCCCACTACCTTAGAGCTAACTAATGATAGAGGAAAATCTAC
>CAMZNQ010000072.1 GCA_947313765.1 uncultured Sulfurovum sp. | reverse complement strand
GTAGATGAAGGGAAATCTACACCTACAGCACAAACTCTAAAACATTTTCAGACTAAATATAATGTTATATACATTATTATTGGAGCAGATAATCTAAACTCCATTGATAAATGGTATAATTTTGAATTCTTAAATAGAACTATTGTTTGGGCTATTGCTTCAAGAGTGGGCTACAAGATAGATAGTGATAAGTTAAGAGCATTCAAGCTTTTAGAAGTTGATGCCAATATAAGCTCAACAGAGATAAGAGATAAAAAATTAAAGGAAAATTCATAGAATGAATATAGATGATAGAGTAGAGAGAATAGTTAAATTCTTAGATAGTAAAAAAGCAGATGAGATTGAATCTTTTGATTTAGAGAAAGTTGATTATTTAGCAAAGCGTGTGATTATAGTAAGTGCTTTAAGTGGAAAACATGCCTCTTCTTTGGTAGATAACCTAAAAGTAGAGCTAAAACCTACAGGTGAAGAGTTCCTACATGTTGATGAGAGTGATGAGTGGGTAGTTATAGATTTAGGAGATATTCTAATCCATGTTATGACACAAGATGCAAGACAAACCTACTCATTAGAGGATTTTTTAACAGAACTATCAAATGGTAAATTTAAAGCTCAACAGATAACTTGATTTTTTAAATAGAGGGTAAAATGGGAAAGTTGAGGGAAAAGTTCCTCAACTTGTAGATAGAACCAGCCATACAAAAATTTAATCCATCTCTGGCTTTGGTGTGGTTGCTGTTACAGCAGGTAGTTTAGGGTAGGTAATAGTTGGCATCTTTCCATCAAGTGATTTTAGGAAAGTGACAATAGCTTTTGTATCGCCATCATTAATCTCCATACCAAGTTGAGTCTCACCCATAATCTTAACAGCCTCCTCTAAACTCCATACCGCTCCATTGTGAAAATAGGGTGCTGTTTGTGTAATGTTTCTAAGTGTTGGGGTTTTAACCATTCCATTTTTATCGCCTTTGAAGTCGCCTACATTAGCATATTTGTACGGCTTTACAAGAGGGAATATTTGCATACCTCCACCAATGCCTACACCTGTATGACATGAGGTACACCCTTTTGCAATAAATATTTTAAGACCCTCTTGTTCCTCTTTTGATAGTGCCTTTTCATCTCCATTTAAAAATTTGTCAAATCGTGATGGGGTAACTAAGGTTCTCTCAAATGCACCAATGGCATCAGCTATCTTTTTGAAAGTGATATTGTCATCATTAAAAGCATCTTTAAACTGCTTTTTATATCCACTCATTGAGCTAATTCGCTTAACAGCCATCTCTTTACTAATTGCCATCTCTGGTGCAGCCTGCATAGGTCCTTGTGCTTGTGCCTCTAAGTCAGGCTCTCTTCCATCCCAAAATTGTTTCTCCATAAAGACAGCATTGTAAACTGTTGGAGAGTTAAGATGATGAGGGTTCGCTGTCCACTTATGCCCTACAGCAGCTTCTACTCCATCTACCCCACCTGTTGCAAGGTTATGACATGTGTTACATGAAATCAGGTTACTTTTTGAGAGTCTTGGTTCAAAAAATAGAGCTTTTCCCAATTCAACTTTTGCTTTGTTTAATGAGTTTTTAGGGTTATCTATCAACTTCATTAATGCTTTCATATCAGTCGGAATAGGAGCAAATCCAGCTTTTTTAGCATCATCAACAAGAGAAGCTGAGGCGTAGCTACTTAGAGCAATTATGGTGGTTATTAAAAATCTTTTTTTCATTATAAAGTTCCTTATTGTTTAAATAAGTTGAAAGTATATATGAAAATAACTTATATAAGGTAGCATAATAAAAAAGATATAACTATAACTTATAAAAAAAATAAGAGCTTTTTCCTATTATGGGAGATATATGTCCATAGCCTAAAAAAGCTTTGTAACACTTAGTTACAAAGGTTTTTTCTACTTTTAAAAGACTATAAATACACAATCTATTTAATTATTTTTAGATACTATAAATGTAATATTCTTCCATTCCTCACAATTTTTGTGAATAATGGTAACATAGAATAACATCTTTAATAAAGGAGTTCTAATGACTCATGTGATTAACGAAC
>CAMZNQ010000071.1 GCA_947313765.1 uncultured Sulfurovum sp. | reverse complement strand
TCTCTACTCTATGGGCTTTATAACCATAAAAAGAGAGCTTTTTGGAGAGCGATATATCTTTGAGATGCCAAACTATGTGATTAAAATCCTCTACTTTAACTACTTTGCCATTGAGCTTGATAGACGAAATAGTTTAGATATTCAAGATAGACTCTCTACGACCCTTATTGATTTGGCAATGGGTAAGATAGAGCCGCTTTATGGTGATTTAAACAGAGTTGTTAAGATACTCTCAAACCGAGACCACTACAAGTTTGATGAGAAACATTTTCAATCCATTGTACTATCTCTTCTAAGCATTGCAGAGTTCTATTTCATTGAGTCTCAACCTGAAAAAAACAATAAATACCCAGATATTCTTCTTGTAAGACGTGACGAAAAAGTCCCTTTTAACTACTTGTTTGAGCTTAAATGGAAAAAGAAAAAAGATAGCTATGAAACCATTAAAGAAAATGGATTAACACAAGTTGAGGGGTATCTAAAATTAAAAAAAAAAAAAAATATCCCTGACCTTAAGAGCTTTTTGGTTATTGGCTCTCATGAGGGGGTGGAGTTTTTGGAGGTTTAAAGTATATATCAAAAATAAATATTACAATTTAAGCCTATTTTTATGAATTGTTTATAGTTAAATTTTGTATAATAAACCAACTATATAAGGATGATTCATGAAAACAGTAAAAACTTTAACACTCTTAGCACTTTTAACCACACTATCTTTAGCACAAAAAGAGGCACTCATTGTAGGAGTTAGTGACTACATGGGTACACGTTCTGACCTTTCAGGGGTCAACAGAGATGTTCCACGAATGGAGAGACTTTTTAAGAGTTGGGGGTTCAATGTAACGATTCTTAAAAATGCCGAGTCGATGAGCTTGGAGTCCAATCTTGCCAACTATGCCAACTTAAAAGCTGATGATAACTTCATCTTCTACTACACAGGTCACGGTTTTCATGTGAAAGATGATAGTGGAGATGAGCCTGATGGGGAAGATGAGACTTTGGTACTTAGCGATGGAAAGAAGAATAGACTCTTTTTAGATGATGCTCTATTTGGTTACCTAAATTCCATTAAAGCTAAAAAGATGATACTCCTTGACTCTTGTCATAGTGGTACAGCATTTAAAGCCTTTGGTGACCAACCAAAACCAAAAAGCATCACAGAAAATGAAGTGAGTTCAGTAATGAGAACCAAATCTTTTCGACCTCAAGAGAGTAAGATTGCCAAAGGGGAGTATATTGTTTT
>CAMZNQ010000070.1 GCA_947313765.1 uncultured Sulfurovum sp. | reverse complement strand
CCTCTACAGTTGGTTCAATTTTTTCAAACAATTTTAAAACAAACGCTCTATTGACTCGCATAAACTCCACAAAAGAGGATGCCATCTCACTACCAATGCCATCTATCGCTTCTAGTTGCTCCTCTGTCACATCTACTACACCCAAACCAAACTCTAAAGCAATCGATTTTCCTGCCACAGCTCCAATGTGTTCGATGCCCATCGCAGAGAGAAGTTTAGCAAGGGTTGTCCCTTTTGAGTCGTTAATGGCATCAAGGAGTTTATTGATACGTTTCTCTTTGAAACCCTCCATCCCCTCCATATCTTCAAAGGTCAAATCATAAAGCCCTAAAATATCTTTAATCTTCCCCTCCTCTACCAACATCTCCACAATCCGTGAACCAAGCCCATCTATGTTCATGCTCCCTTTTTTAGCAAAGTGGATAATGGAGTTTACCACACGGTCTGGGCAATCCATATTTTGACACTTAATCAGCGTCCCCTCATCTAACACTTCACTCTTACAAGTAGGACACTCTGTAGGTCTCACAATCTCAGCTTCTGTTCCATCTCGTCTATCGGCTAAGACTTTGGTAATCTTAGGAATCACATCACCTGAACGGATTAAGATGACACTATCGCCTATCTTTAGACCTTTTCGCTCTATCTCATCAAAATTATGTAGAGTGGCTCTCGCAATCATCGCCCCCTCTAAATCGACAGGCTCAACCTCTGCCACAGGGGTTAAAACACCTGTTCTTCCAACTTGAATGGTAATACTATTTACTTTGGTAACTTTTTCAAGGGCAGGAAACTTATAGGCACACATCCATTTAGGTACTTTAACGGTGTAGCCTAACTGCTCTTGTTTCACAACCTCATCTACTTTAATGACCATTCCGTCCATCATCCTGGGAATCTCATCACGTTTAGAGATTAAAAAGTGGTAAAACTCCTCTATCTCCTCAATGCTATTACACGCTTTGGTGTAGGGTGGTTTTAAGAAGCCTAAATCATAAACAAACTCCATTTTTTTATACATGTTTTTCTCTTCTAAACTCTCTTGACCAAGTCCCCAAGGGTAGAAGACTAAACGGCGTTTGGCTGTAATGCTAGAGTCCAATTGACGCAAACTTCCTGCTGCTGCGTTTCTTGGGTTTGCAAACATAGTTCCTCTCTCTTTAAATCTATCTTTGTTTATCTCCTCAAAATCATCTTTACGAATGACCACTTCTCCACGAATCTCTATTTGACCTTGATACTCAATGGTTAAAGGCACAGAACGAATGGTACGAACATTGTCGGTTACCTCTTCGCCTATGACTCCATCCCCCCTTGTAATGGCACGAACTAAAGTACCATTTTCATAAAGTAGGTTCATACTTGCCCCGTCAAACTTAGGTTCACAAAAGTATTTGGTCTCTCCCACATTTTTAACGACTCTCTCTAGCCACTCTTGCACTTCCTCTGTTTCAAAAACATCTTCCATGCTCCACATACGTTTGATGTGTTTGGCTTTATTAAACTCCTCACGCACCACACCCCCTACTCTTTTGGTAGGAGAGTCTTCTGCCACCTCTTTTGGATTGGCTGTTTCATAATCTAACACTTCATGATAGAACTTATCGTACTCTTCATCGGTAGCGATAGGGTTGTCTTCAACATAG
>CAMZNQ010000069.1 GCA_947313765.1 uncultured Sulfurovum sp. | reverse complement strand
TCTGTGTAACTTTTTCTACTTCATCATTTTTAGATTTAGGTTTCTCCTCTTCTTTTACATTTGGGATATACTCTTTTATATCTTCAACAACTACTTTAGCTTCATCAGGTTGAATAGCTTTATCTATTTTAGTAGGTTTTTCTTCAACTATTTGAGTAGTTTGGATAGGTTTTTCAACCTCTTTTTTAACTATTATTGTCTCATTTGTTTCAGAACTCTCTATATTATTAAATGATTTATAACCAAAATATCCAGCAACAGCTAAAATAGCTAAGCCTAAAATTAGTAAAACTACACCTCTCTTTGAAGGTTCTTCCTCCTCTATTTCACTAGTCTCTGCATTTCGTATCTCTTGTTGGTAATAGTCATTATACTCATCTTGATTATATTTATCTCTATCTAACATAATTTCTCCTTTTTTTTTATTATTATTTGGGAATAGTGGTTGTTAACCCCAAAATTTGCCAATACTGCATACCCCCTCGATAGTAAAGTATTTTTGATTTTGGATAACCTATTTTTACTAAATTTTGCATTGCACGTAAACCTTGTTGACACCATGGACCATTATCAAATATTAAGAGAGGTTTTGCATTTTTAAAATTCCATTTATCTGTCTCTTTTTTACCTCCTAGCAGACCAATAATTTTTTGATATGATATTCTACTACTTGGTGTTAAAACAGTAAATGGAATATTAGTAGACCCTGGTATGCTTCCTGCTCTATTCCATTTTGGCATTCTTGCATCTATCAATATACCTTCACTTGTAGGTAATTTATTTTTTATGAAATCAAGTACATCTAGTTCAGAAATTGTCTCAATACCTTTTATTGGTTGATATGGTTGTATTCCAAAAGGTGGAGTTGGTCGAGAAGTTTTTGCATATGAGTTTGTCAATTTATGGTTAGTGTTTTGAATTCTTTGAATTTTAATAGTTTTACTATTTATTTCAACATTTAAATATGGTAAATTTTTTGTAATGTTTACCTCAAGTGCATTTAATGTTGTAGCAAATAGTGAGAGTGAAAGTAAACCTGCCACTAGAGTTCTCTTTTTTATCATGTTTCTAGCTCCTATACCTTATTGTAATATCTATGTTACTTTTATTTTATCTTAACTTTTCTTAGTTAATTATGAAGTTATACTATTTCTTTAAATTATACTTGATATTATTATATAATTATTTTTTAGGAATTATTATGGATTTTACCAATTGTATTGGACTAGGTGTAGCAGGAAACTTTGCACACCATTAGGAACAAGCTGGAGAGCTTAAAGATTTTGAGGATGTAGTCACAAAAGAGGCAGATGCTCCTAAAGGAATTTTTCCTTTCTATTTACCAAAGTCAAAAACTTTTTTAGGCTTATATCCTATAGGTAGAGAAAAGTTAGATTTACCAGACTATGAGTGCAATGCACAGGTTGAACCAGAGGTAGCAATTTTATTTGATATTATTTATAATGATAAGATGGAAGTTGCAAATTTAGTAGCAAAAAAGTTTACAGCTTTCAATGATTGTACCATTAGAAAAGAGGGTGCAAAGAAGATTTCAGAAAAAAAATCTTGGTCTAGTAACTCTAAAGGTATGGCAAAAGAGTGGATAGATATTGATAAGTTTGAAGAGGGTGGAGTGATGGATAATTTTCACTTATGCTCTTTTGTAAAACGTGATGGAGTTCTTCATCCTTATGGTGTTGATGCTCCTCTGTTGGGTTATAGCTATTTCTATGCTAAACTAAAAAATTGGTTAATAGAGAAGATGAATGAACAGAAAGATTTCGGGCCATTAGAGAATATTTCAGACCATTTAAAAGATAGCAACTATCCTAAAGAGGCAATAGTCTCTATTGGTGCAACTGCCTATGCAGAATTTGGAGAGAAGAACTATTTACAAAGTGGTGATGAAGTTTTTGTTGTTGTTTATGATGCTAGAAAAGGCAATGCAAACATAGAAGAGTCTGAAGATAAAATTATTTTACATCAACGAGTAATGTAAATTTAGAGAAAGGCTAAAGCCCTCGTTTCCGAATATGCACTCTGCATTTTCGGAATTGGCATGTTTATACCCGAACTACTTTCCAAAAAACTTATAGAAAAATTTTGGAACGATTTTTAGTGGTGTTCGACTTAATGCTAAAGAGCCTTTTTTTACATCTTTTGTAAGAGTTGTTCCTGCTCCTATCATCACATCATCTTCGATTGTTATAGGAGCTACTAATTGTGAATCACTACCAACAAATACATTTTTTCCAATAGTAGTTTTATATTTATTTTTACCATCATAATTACATGTAATGACACCTGCTCCAATATTTGAACCCTCCTCAATGGTTGCATCTCCAATATATGATAGATGTCCAGCTTTTACACCTGTTAAAGTAGATTTTTTAACCTCTACAAAGTTTCCAATATGTGTCCCCTTAAGATGAGATAGAGGTCTAACTCTTCCCATTGGCCCAACATCTGAATCTTCTATAATAGAGTCTTCTACAACAGAATTTGTCTTAATATGAGCATTAATAAGTTTAGATTTACCTAAAATTGTAACACCATTTTCTAAGATATTTTCCCCCTCAAAATAGGCTCTGCAATCAATATATATGGTATCAGGAAAACGCATGGTTACCCCTTGTTCCATCAATGATTTTTTTATACGATTTTGCATAATAACCTCTGCATTAGCTAAATCAAGTTTTGAGTTAACTCCTTTAAACTCCTCCTCTTTTACATAGATAGGAGTTACTTTTTTTCCATCATCTACAGCCATTTTTATAATATCTGTCAAGTAGTACTCTGCTTGTGCATTCTCATTAGATAGTATAGGAATATAAGAGCTAAGAAGCTCTGTCTCTACACAATAGATTCCACCATTTACGGTTTTTATCTCTATTTGAGACTCATTACAATCTTTTTGCTCAACAATCTCTTGAACTTTTTCATCTTCAATAACTACACGACCATATCCACTTGGATTATCTAACGTAATAACAGACATATTAATATCTGAATCTCCATCTGTAAGTGCTTTTAGAGAATCTTCTGTAATTAGAGGCATATCTCCATTTAAGATTAGAGTTTTTTCATATTTTGTCTCTATTCCTTTCATAGCACCACCAGTTCCAGGGAACTGCTCTGCATCTTGAAAGTGAAAATTAATATTTTGATACTCTTCTTCTATGGCTTCTTGAACACGATTTGCTTGATGATAAAGAACTACTGTAATATCATCAGAGATTTTTTGACCTGCATCAATGGCATGGAAAAGTATCGGTTTACCTGAAATAGAGTGAAGAACTTTTGGGGTGGTAGATTTCATTCTACTCCCTTTACCTGCTGCTAAAATAACAATACTTATAGACATATTATAAACCTTATTAAAAAATTTTCTAATTATATCAGAGTTATTTTAGTACTTATAGTTTAACTCATGTCTCAATGCATATTAGAATAAAATTATGGGTTGTTTCTATGGGGGGAAACTTTATATTTCTTATAATTCGCTATAATTTTCTATGAACAAAAATATTCGATTATTATCCATTCTTGAACATCTATCAAAGCACCATAAGGTTTGTGTCAAAGAGTTGGCTCTTTTATTGGGAGAGAAGAGAAAAAGAAATATTCAAAATGATTTTAAAGATGTATTTAATATCTACTTTG
>CAMZNQ010000068.1 GCA_947313765.1 uncultured Sulfurovum sp. | reverse complement strand
GTCATTTTATCGGTTGAAGAGTACGAACGTATGAGCCTTGCCGTGATGGAACTTGAAGAGTTAAAGCTTTATGAGACAAAAGATAAAGATTAACATGTACCAAAAAGAACTAAAAGCCCTAAAAAAAGCCAACCGATTTCGCCAAAGAAAGGTGTGGGACAGAAACTTAATAGATTTTGCCTCCAATGACTATTTGGGATTAGCCAATAATAAAAAGCAACTTCAAAAAGCTCTAATGCTACTTAATGAGTATGAAAACCATGCTCCAAAGGCGAGTATGTTGGTTAATGGGTATCATGAGATTCATGAACGTTTTGAGCAGACTTTAGCAAAACTCAATGGCTTTGAAGAGGGAATTGTATTAGGCTCTGGTTTTTTAGCGAATATGGCACTCATTGAGGCTTTGGTTCGTAAAAACGATATGCTATTTATAGATGAAGATTACCATGCAAGTGGAATGATGGCTACAGGACTTTTAAACAACAGGGTTATTAAGTTTAAACACAATGACCCACAAGATTTAGAGGAAAAGCTAAAAAGATTTAAAGGAACTGGGCGAAAGATTATCGCTGTTGAGGGTGTTTACTCCATGAGTGGAGCTTTATGTCATAGAGATATTTTTAAGATTGCTGATGAGTATGAAGCACTATTAATAGTCGATGAAGCCCACTCTTCAGGCGTTGTGGGGAAAAATCTTTTAGGGATTTTTGAACTTTATAACATAGAACCACATGAACGACACATTAAGATGGGGACGCTTGGTAAAGCCTATGGAAGCTATGGAGCTTATATTTTAGCTTCTTCTCAAATTGTCTCTTTTTTGATTAATCGAGGGAATCCTATTATCTACTCTACTGCTCCCTCTGTGATTGATACGGCTTTAGCCTTAGTTAACATACTACATGTATCTAAAAATTCTCAAAAATTTTATAGAAAAATAGAAAAAAGGTATGATATTATCAAAGATAGATTAGGAATCGAGATAGATTCTCTTATTTTGACTATTACAATGAAATCAAACGAATCAACCATAAAAAAACAGCAAGAGCTTATGGAGAGAGGATTTTTAATTGGAGCAATTCGCCAACCTACTGTAAATCAACCTATTTTAAGAGTTATTCCAAGAGTTGGAAGTTCAAAACAGAACCTGTTAGAACTTTGTAAAAATGTTAAAATTACGATATAATCATACTAAATTTCAATAAAAAAGGAAATAGTATATGGTTAACCGATTGATAAAAGGTTCGATTGTTTTAGTCATCATCTTTATTATTGCCCTCTTTGCAGCATTTATATATGCTTACAATGAGATAAAGCTTGATGCAGATAAGCTTATTCACTATAATCCTCAAACTTCATCAACAATTTTAGATGCAAAAGGTAAAAGAATTGCCTATATTTTTAAAGGTAAACATCGCCTCTATGCAAACTATAGTGAAATACCAGGGTATTTAATTGAGGCATTAGTTGCTATTGAAGACACACGTTTTTTTGAACATGATGGGGTTAATCCAGATGCTATTATCCGTGCTGCACTTAAAAATTTCTCTGCTGGTAGAAAAGTAGAAGGTGGAAGTACCCTAACACAACAGCTTGTAAAAAATACAATTTTGACTAATGAACGTAGTTATAGCCGAAAGATTAAAGAGGCTATTTTGTCTATGAAAATAGAGAATGAACTTACAAAAGAGGAGATTTTAGAGCGTTATCTAAATGAGATGTTCTTTGGTCATGGATATTATGGAGTTAAAACAGCTAGTAGAGGATATTTTAGAAAAGAGCTTGACAAACTAACACTTAAAGAGTCAGCTATTTTAGCAGGGCTAATGAAAGCACCAAGTACCTATGCACCTACTAGAAACTATGAAAAATCTTTAAACCGTGCCGATACTATTTTGGCTAGAATGAATAAATTGGGTTGGATTAATCATGATGAGTATATTGATGCAGTAAAAGAGACTCCTAAAGTATATAAAGATAGTCTTACTCAAAATATTGCACCATACGTTACAGATGAAGTAGTTAGACGATTAAAAAAAGAGTTTAAAGATATTAAAACAGGTGGCTATACAATCTACACTACCATTGATATGGAACAGCAAAAGATTGCACGAAAAGCTCTAGCTTATGCACATAAAAAGATTGTAAAAAGACAACGAGAGAGTCTAAAGAAGACAACGCTAAATGGTGCTATTTTAGCTGTTGAAAACAAAACAGGCAATATTAAAGCAATGGTAGGTGGAGTTAACTATAAGAAATCTGCCTTTAATCGTGCAACAATGATGGTTCGTCAACCAGGTTCTGCCTTTAAACCATTCATCTATCAAATTGCTTTAGATATGGGATATAATCCTGCTACAGAGTTAACTGATGTAGCTAGAACTTTTCAATATTATAGCAATGGAAAACGTAAGATATGGCGACCTAAAAACTATGAGAGTGATTTTGTAGGTTTTATCAAACTTCGGGAAGCTTTAGTTCACTCACGTAACCTTGCAACTATTAATTTGGTTACAGAGATTGGTGTGAACCGTATTTTTGAGAAACTTAAAGGGCTAAATCTATCTCACATACCACAAGATATGTCTATTGCACTTGGAAATCTTGGAGCAAGTCCTGTTAAGATGGCTCAAATATATTCCGTATTTGCAAATGGTGGGGATATGCTTGAACCTAGATTAATATCTAAAGTTGTTGCAAGAAATGGTGCTGTTATATATAAGACTCAAACAAAAGAGATTAACAACTTTACAACTCCTCCACAAGCCTACCTAATGACAGATATTTTAAAAGATATTGTAAAAAGAGGAACAGGTAGAAATGCAAGAGTTAAGGGGATTGAACTTGCAGGAAAGACAGGAACAACAAATAAAAATGTAGATGCATGGTTTTGTGGATACTCTCCATCAGAAGAGGTTATTGTTTGGACAGGAAGAGATAACAATAGACCAATTGGAAGAGGTGGTACAGGAGGTGGAGCTTCAGCACCTGCTTTTGCATACTTCATGAAGAGACTATATAAGCTATATCCAAATATGCCTCGTAAGTTTCCTAGACCTCAAGGTGTCTATAATGCTGTAAATGGTGTAAGAACAGGGTTATATAGCGACCTATCTCCACTACCAACTGCTACAAAGTCTGAAACAAATCCAGAGAGTGATTTTGACCTATTCTAATAAGAGATACAAGGAGTTAAACCCCTTGTAACTCTATTAACTTATCTTTTACCTCATTTACATGATTTTTAACTCTAACTTTTTCCCATCCATAAGCAACTTTACCATCTGGAGATATAATAAATGTACTTCTTACAACCCCCATATACTCTCGACCCATAAATTTTTTAGGTTTCCAAACTCCAAAACTTTTACATAGAGATTTATCTTCATCAGCTAAAAGTGTAATTTTCAAATTTTTCTTCTCTATGAAATTCCTATGTTTTTTAGGGCTATCTGGACTCACACCTAAAATAATAGCTTCTAATTTAGAGAAATCAGGCATAGCCTCTGTAAAATCACAAGCCTCTGTTGTGCATCCAGGGGTATTATCTTTTGGATAGAAATATATTACTGCCCATCGCCCCTTTATATCTCTAAAACATATCTCCTCTTCATCTTGATTTGCTAGACAAAAAGCTGGTACAACATTACCAATTTCTAACATAATTAATCCTTCTCATTTTTTTGAAAGTATAGCAGTTTTTTCTTCTTTAATCTATTTTTAAAAATAGCTTATAATCTCATCGGATTTACCTATAATAAAAGCTTTAACCTTATTTTGTTATTGAGTTATAAGCAATATCTTTATTTCTTAATTTATAAGCTAATTGAATTCGTAATTTTTCTGTTATTTCCATATTAAATAAATCTGCTTTTGGAAGTTTTTTATTATATTTCTTTAGAAGTTGTTGTTCCAATATTTTTTGAGAAACTACCTTGTCTGGATAGATATGATTTACATCTATTGATTTTTTTGTTAAAAATTCAGATACAAGTCCAAATCTATGACAATCAAAAGCTTCTTTTTCAGAACACATTAAAGATATATTATATCCTTTTGTAATACCTTTATCTAATCTTGTAATACCATCTTGAAAAGATTTTAGCTCTTGTACTTTTTTAAAATTCACTTTGCCATCATCAAATAATAAACTTTTATCTTCATATCTTGCACCCAATAAGTCACCCATAAAGATATAATATATTTTGTTTGCTTTTAAGTAATGCTTTAATGTTTCCCTATTATATTGAGAAGCAAATTTACTATAAGGTATACTTCGCACATCTACAATAGTATTTATGCTATTTATTTTTAATAATGAAACAAAATATTCCATTTCATATATTGAATGTCCTACAGTATGAATCTGCTTCAAAAAGTTTTCTTTCTTTATTTGTTGATTTTAGAACTTATAAAATTAATATATACTCTTATATAGATATATGCTATTAACAACAGTCAAAAGCATAACTATAAAGACTCTTTTTCCAGATTTTTTATGAGATTTACTATATAAACCAGGTAAAGCTTTACGCCGTCTATCTGCTGATGCAAAAACTAATATCATTAGCCACATAATTAAAAGTAACATAGATAAAAAAATCTCAATACCAATAAATAGAGATAGATGTTTATACCCCATAGAGCCTACTAGATTAATTTGATAATCAAATATCAATAGAGAAAATAGTGTTAATGTAAATAGTATAATTTGACTAAAATAGTGTAATCCATATTTTCTACATATTGCAAAATATATAGAGAAACCCATTAATATGGGTAGAGAGACTAGATATACTAAAATAATATCAATATAATTGAGTTTATTTATGCCTAAAAAGTCTACATGTAAAAGATATTCCATACATACTCCTTCGAATGTTTTCAGTATATCATATCTTTATTTTAACTTAAGTAAATGTTATTTGTAATATGTAACATTTTAGTTACAGATAACTACCGATTTAACCTCTGTAAACTCCTCTAAAGCCCATTTAGGACCCTCTCGACCTACACCTGAAAGTTTAGAACCACCATAAGGTTGAACATCAAAACGAAGAGTAGGTATATCATTAATTACAACTCCTCCACACTCTGCATCTTCAATAAATCTTTGAGTCAACTTCAAATCATTAGTAAATATTGAAAATTGTAATCCATACGGAGAGTTATTCATCTTCTCAATCGCCTCTTCATAAGAGTCTACCTTTACTAAAGAAACAATTGGAGCAAAAACCTCTTCACAAACTATCTTCATCTCATCTGTTACATCTGCCATAACTGTTGGTGTAAAGCTTCCATCAACAACATCTCCACCTGTTAAGAGTGTTGCTCCCTCCTCTTTTGCAGAGGCTACCCAACTTTTAGCTCTATCTAAAGATTCATCATCAATAAGAGGACCCATAAATGTATCCTCTTCATAAGGAGAGCCAACTTTAAGAGTTTTAGTCTCTCGTGCAAGTACCTCTGCAAAATCATCATAAATATCAGAGTGGACATAGATTCGTTGAAGAGAGATACATACCTGCCCAGAGTTAACAAATGCTCCAAAAGCACATCTTGAAGCAGAATATTCAATATCTGCTGATTTATCTATGAAAGTTCCTGCATTTCCACCCAACTCTAAACTTACCTTTTTAATACCTGCTTGTTGAGTAATAATCTTTCCAACAGGTACAGAACCAGTAAAAGATAGAACTCTAGGAATCATACTTTTTACTAAAGTGCTACCAACCTCTACATCTCCATAGACAACAGATAGAGCATCTTCTATGGCATATTTAGAGCTGTTAAATAGTTTTGCCAATTTATATGCTGTTAATGGTGCTTCAGGTGTAGGTTTTAGAACAACAGCGTTTCCTGCACCTAAAGCAGGAGCAATCTTATGTGCTACTAAATTTAAAGGAAAATTAAAAGGTGTAATACATGCTACAACTCCAACAGGTACTCTTGTAAAGTAGGCAATAGCTTTTTTTCCACTTGGTGCAATATCTGTAGGAATAGTCTCCCCATGTAGAGCAATTAACTCTTTAGCTGTAAGCCTAATAGTCTCAATACATCTATCTACCTCTACACGAGCAAAAGCCAATGGTTTAGCTACCTCATTGACCAATGTTAATGCCATATTTTCACGATACTCTTCTAGCATGTCAGCTACATCTTCTAACCAAGATATGCGTTGATGAAGAGGAGATTTAGCTGTTACTTTTGAAGCTTTTTGAGCAATTTTTAAGGCACGGATAGTATCTTCTGCGTTGCAAATAGGTGCTCGACTAACTACATTATGTGTATCTGGACTTCTCCGTTCAGAAAATCGCTCTCTTGACTCCTCTTTACTTCCCATAAAAATTTGTGCATCATTCATTTGATTACTACTGTTAAATATTCCAAACATAATTAAACCTTTTTATATTATTATATCCAAAAAAAACTATTGAAAAAGCTTTTAGTTCACGTTTAATCAATATCAATCTTTAAACTACTTGAACTACTTTTTAATAGGATTTTAGATAAAATGCCCAATTAATTTTTATTAAAAGATATTGGAGATATATATAGATGAACGAAGCAGAATATATTTGGATGGATGGGGAGCTTACTCCTTGGAGAGATGCAAAAGTACATATCCTTACTCATACCCTACATTATGGAAATGCTGTATTTGAAGGTACAAGAGCCTACCAAACAGAAGATGGATTAGCTATTTTTAAACTAGAAGAGCATTGTAAAAGACTATACAATTCAGCTAAAATTGTAGCCATTAAGCCAAATATTGATTATGAGATAGTAAAACAGGCACATATTGATGTTTTAAAGTCAAACAACTTTAAAGAGAATGTATATCTTAGACCAATTATCTATCTTGGATATGGTCAAATGGGCATCTACCATAAAAATGTACCTGTAAATACATCTGTCATCGCATGGGAGTGGGGAGCATATCTTGGAGAAGAGGGCTTAGAGAAAGGAATCTCTACTTGTACATCATCTATTACTAGAAATCCTAACCGTTCTACTTTTGGAAAAGCAAAAGCAGCAGCTAACTATCTTAACTCTCAAATGGCAAAATATGAGGCTATTGAGAATGGATTTGATGAAGCTCTTATGTTAGATGAGAATGGATTTATTGCAGAGGGGACAGGAGAGTGTATCTTTATTGTTAGAGATGGAAAGCTCATATCTCCACCTAATGACAACTCGTTAGAATCCATTACCCAAGCTACTGTTTTAGAGTTAGCAAAAGAGATGGGCATAGAGATAGAGAGACGTAACATAACAAGAGATGAAATCTATATTGCTGATGAGATGTTTTTGACAGGAACAGCAGCAGAGGTAACACCTGTTAACTCTTTGGATCGTAGAGTAATTGGAGATGGGAAACGAGGAGAGATGACTAAAAAACTACAGAGTGCATATTTTGATGTAGTATTTGGTAGAAATGAGAAGTATAAACACTACTTGACATATATATAAGGAGGCAAAAATGCCAGCAGATATGAACGACTATTTTAAGAAAAAACAGCCAAATAGAGGTGGTGGAAATAATCAACCACCAAAAAGACCCACAGATAAAAATGGTAATGGTAACAATGGTGGTGGAGGAAAAGTTACTCCTGCATGGATATTTATTGCTTTAGGATTAATAGCAGGATTTATGTTTTTTAAACCATTTACCATTATTAACTCTGGAGAGGTTGGTATTAAAGTAAATACAGGTAAATTCAACGAAGAACCTCTTAGTGCAGGTCTTCATTTCTATATTCCTGTAATACAAAAAATCATTACAGTAAATACAAAAATCAAGCAGATTATATATAGTAATGAGAATAATGTTATAGGTGGAAGAACAAAGAGTTATAGACTCAACGATATTCAAGATGATGGATTGGTTAGAAATAAAGCTATCCCTGTGCTAGACAAAAGAGGTTTGACGGTTCATATTGATTTAGCAGTACAGTATCAACTTAGAGCAGATTCAGCACCAAAAACCATTGAACAGTGGGGACTTCATACATGGGAAGAGAAGATTATTAACTCTAAAGTTCGTGAAGTTGTTCGTGATGTAATTGGTCAATATGCAGCAGAGAAACTTCCAGAGATGAGAAATGAAATTGCAACAGCAATTCAGACTAAAGTAACTCAAAAAGTTGAAGCACTAGATAACAAACCTGTTATATTATCATCTGTAGAGCTTAGAAACATTGTTTTACCTCTTAAGATTAGAGATAAAATTGAACAACTTCAAGCAGAAAAACAGAATGTAAATATTGCAGAACAGCAGAAAGAGAGAGCAAAACAAGAGGCTCAAAAAAATGCTGAAATAGCACGTGGAGAGGCTGAAAGAAATAGAATTGTAGCACAAGGTCAAGCTGATAAAATCAGAATTGAAGCAGAAGAACAAGCAAAAGCTAACTCACTAATATCTGCATCTTTAACACATGAACTTCTACAACTAGAGCAGATTAAGACACAAGCTAAATTTAATGAAGCACTTAAAGTTAACAAAGATGCTAAAATATTCTTAACACCTGGTGGAGCAGTACCTAACATTTGGGTAGATACTAAAGGTAAAGAACAGAAAGCTGTTTCAGCAGAACAATAACACAATGGCAGAGATAAAACTCTGCCTCTATGGAGAGACCCTATGCAAATTGATTGGCAAAAAAACCCTCTAATTCCAGTAATAGCACAAGAGCATGAAACCAATGAGGTTTTAGTGTTAGCATATATGAATGAAGAGGCTTATAATTTAACCCTAACTACAGGCTTTGCTCACTATTTTTCACGAAGTAGACAACGAATTTGGAAAAAAGGCGAAAGTTCTAACCACACACAAGAGGTAAAAGATATGCTACTAGATTGTGATGGGGATACTTTAATCTTAAAAATTCATCAAAATGGTGTTGCTTGTCATACAGGTACAAAAAGTTGTTTTTTTACTTCAATTGTTCAAGATAAAAGAGTAATAGAAAAAGAGGTAGATACTACAGCCATGTATGGAGTTGTTGATACTCTATATCATACTATCTTAGAGCGTAAAAGCAGTAATAATAGTCAAAAATCTTGGACAAAAAAACTTCTTAACGATAAAGAGCTAATGCTTAGTAAAATTCGAGAAGAGGCAGATGAAGTTTGTGTTGCAATAGATGAAGAGAGTGATGAACAGGTCATATATGAATCAGCAGATTTACTCTACCATACGTTAGTAGGTCTTGGATATCGTGATATATCTCCAGATAGAGTTAAACAAGAGTTAGCTCGTCGTTTTGGAATGAGTGGGATTGAAGAGAAAGATAGTCGAAAAAAATAGTGATTTAATAACAATCATATATTAAAAAAAAATATCTACTGTTTTAAAAAGATATTTTTTAATTTTATATCCTCCAAATCCCATAAAATAATCATCTATTAGTAGATTTAAAATTCTATTTATATTATAATAGATTATAAAATATAGATTTAGGAGGTCATTTTGAAAAAAATTATAATAGCTATTGGCATACTTTTTACACTAAGCTCACTACTTACTGCTGAAACCGTTTTAACCTTAGGAGAGAGAGAATCATCAGAGATTGATGGTATGCCATCAAATGAGATTAAAGATACTATGGAGATACCTCAAGATACAACAGAGTTTTCAAAAAAAATTGTACCCATGAGTGAGGAAGAGCAGTTAGAGTACGATAGACAATATAACCAAAAATTTTTTGAACCATGGGATTTAGGTATGGTTATGTTGAGTCAAGGAGAAAAGAGATGGCAATTTAAATATGCAAAAGATAAAACATACCACCTAGATAGAACTAGAATATCAAAATCATGGTACAAAAAAGAGATAGAAAACTCCAATTTTGAAAATTCAGATAGTGTCTCAAAACCTGCTATTACAATTAAACATACCGATTTAAAACTATATCCAACTTCAGAGGGTATCTATTACGACCCAAAACGAACAGGCGAAGGATTTCCTTTTGATTACAATCAAAACTCATCTATACACATAAATACTCCAATAGTTGTCTCTCACTACTCGCTTGATAAGAAGTGGGTATATGCCCAAACCTCTTTTGCATCTGGTTGGATAAGAGTAGAAGATATAGCTTTTGTAACAGAAGAATTTCAATCTAAATTTAGAAATGATGATTACTCTATTACCGTCAAAGACAATCTAAATATTAGTGATGATAATGGATTTATATCTCTAGTTAAGATTGGTAGTATATTTCCAATAGACCCAAAAACAAAAAAATATCTTCTTGCTAAAAAAGATGAAAATGGTAGTGCCTATCTATCTAAAGTTACTGTAAACGATATAGATATTATTGCACACAAGCCTATTAAATTTAACTCATATAACTTAGCTTATATATCAAAACAACTTGTAGGAGAGCCGTATGGATGGGGTGGAGGTTATCAAACTCGTGATTGCTCTGCCTTAACAAAAGACTTTTTTGCTCCATTTGGAATCTACTTATCTCGAAATTCAAGACAACAAGCTAACAATGGAAATCAGTTTATCTCAATAAAAGGTATGGATATAAAAAGAAAACAGAAGACCATTTTAGCCGATGCAAAACCTTTTCGTTCACTACTATTTGTACCAGGTCATATTATGTTATATTTAGGAGAGAGAAAAGGAGAACCTATTATTTTACATAACTATTGGGGTGTAAGATTGAAAAATGGAACTAAAAAAGTATTAGCAAGAGCTATTATTAGTAGTACAAAACCAGGTAAAGAGTTACCAAATATAAAAAAGAGAAGTATGTTAATCAATACCTTAACTGGAATAGTGAACTTTTAGAAGTTCACTAATTTAAAGTGATAAAACATACACCCTCTTGATTTAAATCGTAATA
>CAMZNQ010000067.1 GCA_947313765.1 uncultured Sulfurovum sp. | reverse complement strand
CTTTAACAGGAGCTAAAAGTCTACAATCTGAAAGCTGTTTTAGATATTTTCTTGCTGTATTATCTGACACCTCATAGGCATTACTTATCTCTTTTACAGTAAATAGTCTACCAGGGTTTTTCATAGCTTTTTTTATGATATTCTTTTGAATAAGATTCAATTTATCGGACAAACTAGAGTTCTCTAATAGCTCAACAATATCTTCAAACTCTTGACTCTTCTCATCAAGATATTTAAATAGCTCATCCATAGAACGTAATATAATATCTGCTTGATAATATAAAAAATAGGTTAAATCATTCTCATCAATCTCTGTATATAGATACGCCTTACCATATTGTACAGGAGCTAATTTTAGAAGTTTAGAGATAGATAGATACTCAAAAAAGCTAAAACCATTTTGAAGCATAAACCAGTAAAATATGGCTCTAGCTGTACGTCCATTACCATCTGCAAAAGGGTGTTCATAGCCTATCATAAAGTGCAAAATTATAGCTTTTGCAATGGGGTCAATAAAGATATTTCCATTCTCTCCAGAGTGAACTCTATTTGCAAAATCACAAAGTCTCTGTAGGCGTTCTTCTATATCCTTAAAGTGGGGTGGTTGATGTAAAACCTCTCCATCAATACCATCTGATATAAATATATCATTATCCTCTCTATAACTTCCAGGGATAACTGAATTTTCATATGTTCCATAGGTTGCTATCTTATGAAAATGACGAATTATATCTGTACTAAGTTGAACATCAAGTAGTGCTTTAACCTCTCGCATTAGTAGGAAATTATTCAAAATCATCTGCTCATCTTCAGAACGTGGTTTACGCTCATCTACTAACATCTTTTTTGCTACTCGTCTAGTTGTAGAAGCACCTTCAAGTTGAGCAGAGCTAATAGCCTCTTCCATCATTAGAGATGATATTAAAAATTTCTGTTTAATATTGGAACTAGAGTTCATACCTTCCCCTGAAAGTTTAGCAATTTTGTAAAACTTTGCCTGTAAAGAGTCTGGAATACAATAGTGGAACTCCTCTCCATTCTTATCAAAAAGAGATATTGGTTTACGTTTTGTAAATCTACACCATTTTGTAATTAACCAAGCTTTTCTCTTATCATGCTCTTTATTTACACGCCATTTGAACTCATCCCAATAGAGATAACGACCTCTATTATCTGTCTCATGGAAATAGTCCATAAGGTAAGATTCTTCTTGAATCATATGTAAAACAACAGCAATATTATCAGGCGAAAAGGTAATTGGAGATTTTTCTATACGAGATTTAGACATTTTTTACTCTATTTATATTTTGTGTAACTCAAAATATTATTTTTGCGTTATTGTAACATATTTATTAAAAAAACCGTTTTTTAAAAAGCTCTTTATTAATTTTTGATTATCCTTTCTCTATTATAATTATAGAAAATATAAATTAGGAGCTTTAATGCCTGTTATTTTAACCCTTATACTATCCTTACTTACAGTAGGATGTGTAAATACAAATCAACCAAAAGTTGATGATAGAAACAGTACGAAACCTAAATCCTTAACCATAGAGTCACTCCCTATATCCCCACAAATTAGTATGTTAGAAAATAGAACTGAATATGAAGAAGATAAATCAATAGCACCACATATATCAGGTAGATATGAACTTGAAACAGGTACAGACCATCAAACAAATATATCTCAAGCCTATATGGTTATTGAAAAATTAGATGCTTTAAATTATGGATACTACTATGCAATCAAAGATGGGAAAGCAGTCGCAAATGGAACATTTGGAATATTTAGATATAGAGATGGAACATTTTTAAATAAAGTAGTTGAGGGAGATAGTACAGTTACTACACTAAATCATAATATTACACTTATTACAGAGGGACAACTTTTAAAGTTAGTTGTAGAAAATTCATTTGGTAAAAAAGTTATTATCTGGTCAAGAGTATTAGAAGATGATAAAACAGAAGATGAGAGTTTAACTGAAGCCATAAAAGATGCAAAGATAAGTTATACACAGATATATAAAGAAAAATTTGATACGTTTACAGAAAAAGAGGGGTATTAATCCTCTCTCTTTTATATTAGCTCTCGCATCGCCTCTTCGGTCAAAGTAGTTACCCCTAACTTTTCAGCCTTAGTCAACTTTGACCCTGCTTCCTCGCCATAAATCAAAAAATCTGTCTTTTTAGAGACCGACCCACTCACTTTTGCACCTAAACTTTCCATAAGCTCTTTAATAATTCCTCGCCCTACTGTCATTGTTCCTGTAAGCACTACTGTTTTATCTTTAAAAGGATTC
>CAMZNQ010000066.1 GCA_947313765.1 uncultured Sulfurovum sp. | reverse complement strand
AATTCTAGTAAAAGATTTAAATGAATAAAAACTATATTTAAAAAAAAAAAAAAAGCATCTCTATAATTATAAGGGAAAAGATGAAAAAGATAAATATTATTCAAACTTCTATATTAATATCTACACTATTTTTAAATAGTGGTTGTGTGATGGGCTATTTCGATAGCCCTAGCCCTAAAATAGAAGTTTGAATAATATTTATCTTTTTGATCTTTTCCCTTATAATTATAGAGATGCTTTTTGGTTAACTATAAATATAGTTTTTATTCATTTAAATCTTTTACTAGAAATTCAAGCTCATCAAGTGTTTGTTTTCCTGCATGAACATTCTGTACCTCTCCATTTTTATCTATTGCAATAAGAAGAGGTAGAGGAATTCCATTTGTATATCCAGCTCTTCCTGCAATATAAGTAATAAAATTATTATGGTTAATACCTGCAACAACATTATAGTTCATTTTATATTTTTTTTGAAACTCTTTAACTTTATCTGCTGGATAGTTTTGTGACTCTATTGCTACAATAGCAAGGTCATTTGGATGTTTATTTGTTAATTCAACAAACTCTGGTATCTCTGCAATACATGGAGGACATCGGTGTCCAAATAGTATTAATATAACAGCTTTACCTTTAAACTCTTTAAAGTCCAAACCCTCTTTTGTTTCACTAACTATAATACTCTTATTATCAGTAGTTGTTAATGTATATACTTGAGATGTATCAGCACTTATTATGCTTGTCATTGAGATAAAGGTAAAAGCCAGTGTAAAAAATAGTTTTTTCATTTATATTCCTTTGAAAATTTTAATTAAATTGAAGAAATATTATACCTAATAAACTATGTATTTATTGTGTATAATTAAAAATGAAAAATTAAATAGATTTGTTTACTTACCCTTCGCTTCTATTTCTACTTCCACGATTATTTCCTCCACCATTTCTACTTCCTCTGTTTCCTCCACTTGATGAATGTCTATTTCCACTACGTCCACGATTTCCACCACGACTTCTGTTTCTGCTACGTCCTCGACCACGATTCCCATTTCTATCGCCACCTTTCCAGTTTTTAGCTCTCTCTATAAGAGCTTTAACCTCTTCTGTACCAAGACCAATGATATCTTTACCTTTAACATCAATCTCTTCTTGAACGATGGTTGCTAGAAGATGAGCAATAGTTACAATATCAATATCATGTTGAAGTGTTTTTACCATCTCTTTAGCTGATGTAGATACTTTTATATTTATAATTTTTGATAAAAGGTCATTATCTTTACGATTTTGAACCTCTTGGCGAGTTGGAATAACTTCTGAAATCATAATAGTTCCAACATCTTTTTCAATTCTTTTAATGGTTCTTAATTCATTAGGGGATACAAGTGTAATTGCCTCTCCTTTATTCCCTGCACGACCTGTACGACCAATTCTATGTACATACGACTCAGAATCAAAAGGAATATGGTAATTAAAAACATGGGAAACATCATTAACATCCAGACCACGAGCAGCTACATCTGTTGCAATAAATATTTCAACTAAACCTTGTTTAAATGAACGAATAGTATGTTCACGCTGTTTTTGCTCCATATCTCCATGAAGAGCTCCTACTTTAAATCCTTGTGCTGTCATATACGAGGATAATCTATCAACCTCTTTTTTCTTTCTACAGAAGATAATACATTTATTTGGATTTTTATAGTCAATAAGTCTTAAGAGTGCATCATCTCTCTCATAGTCTGCAACCACATAGAAGAGTTGAGTTATATCTGTGTTAGTTCTCTCTTTTTTTGTAATGGTAACAGATTTTGGAGAGTTTAAAATCTGTTCTGCAAGAATTTTAATCTGTTTTGGCATGGTTGCTGAAAACATAAGTGTTTGACGTTCTTCTGGTAGATAGGTGAAGATATTTTTAATCTCGTCTAAAAAACCCATATCTAACATCTCATCTGCCTCATCTAAGACAACAAATGAAGGATTTATTTTAATTCTTTTAGATTTTAAAAGGTCTTGAAGTCTACCAGGTGTTGCTACAATAATATTTGCCTGTTCAATTCTATCAATCTGTCTATTGTAAGCTGTTCCTCCATAGACTGTAGCAGTTTTTAACTTAGCTGTTTTACCAAAACGAAAAAGCTCATCAGATACTTGCATTGCTAGTTCACGAGTTGGGACAATAACTAATGCCTCAACACCTTTGTTTCCAACCATTTTTTGAATAATAGGAAGACCAAATGCAGCTGTTTTACCTGTACCTGTTTGTGCTTGACCAATTAAATCATGCCCCTCTAAAATTAGAGGAATTGCATCAGCTTGAACAGGGCTTGGTTCTGTAAATCCAGCATCTTTGATTGCTTGGTTAAGGGTATCTTTAAAATTAAAATCTTTAAATGTCATATAGTTTCTTCTTTATAATAATTTTTATAGGGTACAGTGGTGTGCTTATCCAAAATAGAAAAAGTATAGGTTTTTAAGTTTTCTTAATTAAATGGCGTTCTATGACCCCAATTTTTGCATCTTATACCAAATAACTACACAATCTTTAGGTAGTTTCTCGTTATGCTTATGTGGTTAGGGTATTTTGAAGCCCTAAAAATAAGAGGATTTGATATACTCTTGCAGAAATTTTGCGAATTATATCTAAATTATTAAAATAAAGATAGTCTTATTGGATATAATGCATAAAAAACAGACTAAAAGGTAACAAATATGATAAAAAAAACTATTTTTATGTCACTACTTTTGACATTAAATTCTTGTGCTTCAAATAATAATATATATGTAGAGAGTGAAAAAACATTAGATGAAAAGATAGGCTCAATGCTTATGGTTGGTTTTATGGGTACATCTGCTCCTAAAAATAGCCAAATATGTAAAGATATTAGAAGATATGATTTAGCAGGTGTAATACTATTTGATGTTAACCCAGTTAATCATAGAAAACCAAAAAATATATCAACAAGATATCAGCTTACTAGGTTGACTCAACAGCTTCAAGAGTGTTCAAAAGATGGAAGATTATTAATATCTGTAGACCAAGAGGGAGGACGTGTTCAGAGATTAAAATCTAAATATGGTTTTTATGGAAAATTTCCAAAGGCTAAAGATGTAATTAGGTTAAGAGACAATCAAGTGCGATGGCATTATAATAAAATGGGTCAAGAGTTAAATAGTGTAGGAATTAATTATAACCTTGCACCAGATGTAGATTTGGCAATTAATAAAAGAAATCATGTTATCTACCAATTAGGTCGCTCTTTTGGTGCAGACCCTAAACAGGTAGTACATTATGCCTCTATCTTTATGAACGCTATGCACAATAATGGTGTACTTACCTCACTAAAACATTTTCCAGGACATGGCTCTTCATTGGGAGATACACATAAAGGTTTTGTAGATGTTACAAAATTGTGGCAAAAAAAAGAGTTAGAACCATACAGAATGTTAGCTAAATCAAATACCATAGATAGTGTAATGGTAGCTCATGTTTTTAACAAAAAATTGGATAGTAGGTACCCTGCAACACTCTCTCAAAGAGTTGTAAAAGGTCTTCTAAGACATCAGTTTGGTTTTGATGGAGTTGTTATTACAGATGATTTACAGATGGGTGCAATCAATAAGAAGTATGGATTAAGAAATACTTTAAAATTGGCTATTAATGCAGGAGATGATATTTTACTTTTTGGAAACCAACTATCAGTTAAAAGCATGGTAAAGACAAGAACATTGGTTAATACCATTAAATCTTTATTAAAAAATGGAGAAGTAAAAATATCTGATATAGAGGAGTCTAATAGACGTGTTGAAAACTTAAAGGCTAAATTAAAATAGTATATGTATTTGAAATGTTATCAATTATCTGCTAAAATGTTTTTATGAAAACAGAATCAATAGAAATTGTTGTGATAGAAGATGAAGAGGATATTTTAGAACTTGTTGAGTATCATTTACAAAAATCTGGATATGAGACAATGGGATTTCTCTCTACTAAAAATGTAGAACAATTTTTGGCAGAAGAGAGACCTGCACTTATGATTGTTGACCGTAATCTTCCTGATATTGAAGGTAGTGAGTTTATTGCTAAATTAAGAAAAGATGGTTGTAATATACCAGTTATCTTTTTAACAGCAAAAGATGAAGAGAGTGATTTAGAAGAGGGCTTTGAGAGGGGTGGAGATGATTACATCACTAAGCCTTTTAGACCAAAAGAGCTTATTCTCCGTGTAGAGGCTCTTTTGAGAAGAGCAGGTGTTATCTCCAATAATATAATAAAACATAGAGATTTAGTCTTAAATCTCAATAACCGTATATTGACCATAGATAATATCTCAATAGAGTTAACAAATTTAGAATTTAAGTTACTCCATACATTTGTAAAAAAACCAAACACTACTTTAGATAGAGATTATTTGAGAGATGAAGTTTGGGAAGATGATAGTTACCATTTTAATGATAAAACAATAAATGTAACACTTAATAGATTGAAAAAAAAGATAGACCCATATGGAGAAAAAAATTATTTTTTACCAATTTGGGGTGTTGGCTATAGATTAGTTTAAAGTAAAAAATTATTTTAATTAAAAGAAAAGTTTAAACCTCTTATAATATATCTAAATATACTATTATTAGGAGAAAGAGTATGAACCGTTTTTTATTAGCAGGAGTTATTTTATCTATTATTGTTGGTTGTAGTGATAGACAAGATGATATTGAACCTAAAGAGGTAAAAGTTAAAAATATAGAAAAGAATGTTACAAAAATAGAAAAAAAGAGTATTGATATAGATAGGAATCTAACAACAAGAGAAGATGCAGTAGTTGAAACGCCTAAGGAAGATTTTATTCCTGAACACATTCGACGTTCACATATAGAGGTAGTTAAACACTATTAACTAATAAGCACCTTTTAGCTATAATCGCAAAAATAAAAAATCACTAATATTATGGACGATTATGAGCGAAACTACCAAAAAAAATGTATATAACCCCAAAGAGATAGAAGAGAGCTACTATAAACTTTGGGAAGAGCGAAACTACTTTGAGATAGAGGGAAACAAATCTATCCAACAACCCAACAAGCACTTTACCATTATGATGCCACCACCTAACGTAACAGGTCGGCTTCATATTGGTCATGCACTCACCTTTACCCTTCAAGATATTATTGTACGTTATAAGCGAATGGATGGCTACAAAACACTTTGGCAACCAGGGGTTGACCATGCAGGGATTGCAACTCAAAACGTGGTTGAAAAACAGCTTTTAGCTGAGGGGACAACCAAAGAGGAGATAGGGCGTGAAGCGTTTCTAAAGAGAGCATGGCAACAAAAAGAGAACTCACAAGATGCTATTACTTCTCAACTTAGAAAGCTAGGGGTATCTCCTGCTTGGAGTCGTGAGCGTTTTACGATGGATGAGGGGCTTGGAAATGCTGTTAAGAAGTCGTTTAAACAGATGTATGATAACGGTTTTATTGTTCGTGACAACTACATGATAAATTGGTGTACCCATGATGGTGCTTTGAGCGATATTGAAGTGGAACATGAAGACCACATGGGGAAGATGTATCACATCAACTACCCATTGGCTGATGGTTCGGGAAACATTACCGTAGCAACCACACGACCAGAGACCTACTTTGGAGATACAGCCGTTATGGTACACCCTGATGATAGTCGTCATAACCATCTGATTGGTAAAAAGATTAAACTGCCACTTATTGAGCGTGAAGTTGAGATTATTGGCGATAGTCATGTGGACATGGAGTTTGGAACAGGGTTTGTAAAGGTTACTCCTGCCCACGATACCAACGATTATGAGGTGGGGAAACGACACGATTTAGAGTTTATTACCATCTTTGATGAGAAAGGAATTTTAAATGAGTATTGTGGAGAGTTTCAAGGTTTAGAGCGACTAGAGGCTCGTGATGTGATTGTAGCAAAGCTTGATGAAGCTGGGTTTATGGTTAAGATTGAAGAGCATCCTCACCAAGTTGGACACTGTTACCGATGTAAAAACATTGTTGAACCCTACATCTCTAAACAGTGGTTTGTTAAAAAAGAGTTTGCACAATCTGCCATTGAAAAGGTAAATAACGGCGAAGCAGAGTTCTTTCCAAGCCATTGGATAAACTCTTACAACGCATGGATGGGAGAGTTGAGAGATTGGTGTATTAGCCGTCAACTTTGGTGGGGTCATCAAATTCCTGTCTTCTACTGTAATGAGTGTAACCATGAGTGGGTAGAGGAGGGCGATGCTCCAACCTCTTGTACTAAATGTAACTCTAGCAACATATACCAAGACCCTGATGTTTTAGATACATGGTTTAGGTCTGGTTTATGGCCATTCTCCACACTTGGTTGGGGAAATGAAGATGCCTTTAAAAATGAACTTTGGAATGAAGATGATATGAAAAACTTCTATCCAAATAGTCTGCTCATTACAGGGTTTGATATTCTCTTCTTTTGGGTAGCTAGAATGTTAATGATGGGCGAGAACATCACAGGAGAGTTACCATTTAAAGACATCTATTTACATGCGTTGGTTAAAGATGAAAATGGAGAGAAGATGAGTAAATCTAAAGGGAATGTGATTGACCCTTTAGAGACCATTGAGAAGTACTCTACCGATGCACTTAGATTTACTTTGGCTGTTTTGGCTGTTCAAGGGCGAGACATTAAATTGAGCGAAGATAAGCTAGAGCAGAGCCGTAACTTTACCAATAAACTTTTTAATGCGACCAACTTTTTACAACTCAACCAAGAGCATTTTGAAGATTTAAACCCTGCAAACATCAAAACTCCTCTTGGGCGTTACATGTTGGCTCGTTTCAATGTGGCTGTTAAAGAGACGCGTGAGTTTATGGATGTTTACCGTTTCAATGATGGAGCAACCACGCTTTACCGTTTCTTATGGGGAGAGTTTTGTGATTGGGGAATTGAACTAAGTAAAGCAGATAAAGCTTCAGTTGCTGAACTAGGAAGCATCTTTAAAGAGTCCATGAAGTTACTTCATCCATTCATGCCATTTATTACCGAAAACCTCTACATGAGACTCTCAAAAGAGACACTTGAAG
>CAMZNQ010000065.1 GCA_947313765.1 uncultured Sulfurovum sp. | reverse complement strand
AATAAGACTAAAGAAAAGAGATGGAAAATGGCAAAAGATAGAACACAATATAATTTTAATGGAAAAGAGAAACTTTCAAAGAGAAAATTATCAAAAGAGATTGTTGAAAAATATTTATTAGATAATCCAAGTACCCCATATTTAAAACTTCAAGAAATATTTAATATTAAATCTTCTAGTGGACCTAAAATGATTTTTAATGAAGAAGATTATATGAATCATAGGTTAGGAACAAAGGATACTCAAGAGAGATATACACCTATATATAATCATAATGAAAAATTATATATTGCAAATAATTGGTCTAGTATAACGATAAAACGTTTGATAGAAAAAGCTAAAAATGAATTTGGCTACTCAATAGAAGAGTCAAAAAGTGGAGAAAAAAACTCTACAATAAATGTAGTCTCTTCTAAAAATCTAACTAAATTAGTTAAAAATATTGGTAATTTAACCTTCCCCCACAAAAACATCCTACTAAAAGGTGTCCCAGGAACAGGGAAAAGCCGTGCTATTGAAAATATTATAAATAAGAAGTTGGGACTAGAAGAGCATAAAGAGAATGTCTTAAGGGTTAATATTCACTCTGCTTCATCAAATGCTGATTTAATGCAAGGGATAGGGATAAGTTCTAAAGATGGACAGATAGAGTATAAAGAGAAACAAGGGTTGATTTTAAATCTTATTCAAAGAGCTACCTTTCATCCAAATCAACCTTTTGTGCTTGTGCTAGAAGAAATTCAAGAGAACAGCTTAAATGAACTTATAGGCGATTTGATTTATTTGATAGAAGAGAGTAAACGAGCTGAAAATCTTGTGGCTGATGATGAAGAGTATAGTTATGAAGCGTTAGTAGAGAAGATTATAGCTGATAATTCTCAAACTGATTATGTCGAGATTCCCTATTTGGTTAATGAGAGTACAGCATACCGTAAAATGATAATGCCTCATAACCTCTATATCTTTTGTACCTCTAACTATCGAGATGATAAAAAGGTTATAGAGGACAATTTACTTAGACGCTTTGAGGTTTTAGAGATTTATCCAAAAGTTGATGTTGTTAGTGACTATTGTAAAGATTTTTTTAGCCAACTCAATGAGAATATTTTAGAAGTTATGAAAGATGAGATACACCCAGATAGATTTTTGATAGGTCATTCAAATTGGATAGATGTAAAAACAGATGAAGCATTTTACAGAGCTTTTTTAAAGGTAGTTGTGGAGTTCAAAGACATAAAAGAGGTTGAATTTTCTGATTTTAAAGAGATAGTTGAAAAGTTACCATTAGTTGAGGAGTTAAATTTTAACTCATATAAAGATTTGATAGAAGATTTACAATCTAAAGTAGGTTATGACTTCCTTGACTAAATTAATCTTTGTTAATGAAAATGAAAATATCTTTGAAGCTACATTAAAACAAGGATTTCATTTAGATATTGAACATTTAAAATTTATCTCTATAAAAACGAATAATAACTATATTGGCTACTATCAATTTTTAGAAGATGAGGTTTACTATAAAATCTATATATTGCCTAAGACAACCCCAAGAGTAGAAGATGATGAGACTAACAAAAAGAACTTTATAGATTTACTCTCACACTATTATCAACTCAAAAATAAGTATATCTCTGTAAAGTTTAAAATGGTAGATAGGAGTATTATTGATTTCTCATTGGAGAGTGAAAAAGAGAAAAATAGAAGTGATGAGCTTGATGATTTTATAGCCCATAAATATGATGATGCTTTACAGACAATAGAGAGTTTTTTCATTAAACATAAAAACTCACTAGTTAAGGAGAAAAGTTTTTATACTCAAAACATTAGAGATAAATTTGACCTAAAACGCAATATTTTAGAAGCAGATAAAAGCAAAATATACCAACTAAAAAAAGAACCCTATCTCTACTCTAAATTGGCTCTTATTACGGTTGAAGTGTTGCACCATTTCATTAAACATAAGGGTAAAAACAGAGAAGCTAAAAAGTTGAAAAATAGAATAGAGTCTAAGTATGGATTAGATAGTTATCGCTTTAAACCTAAAGCGATAAGCTCCAAAAAGGTTTTAAAACTCTTTAAAAGTAGCAATGAGAAAGAGTTATATTTAGCTCTTTTAACACTACTTGGAGTTGAGAACTATTTTGAAGATAATAGTTACAAAGAGATGTTGAAACTTCATAATCAACATGCTCATTTTTTTCGACCTGAAGATTTATTTGAGTGGGTTGTTTATGATAGATTGATTCAACAATATGGAAAAGAGTCTGTTGAGCGTCAAAAAAGTGTTTATTATACTATTGGAGAGAAAAAACGAGAGGCAAAACCTGATTTTGTTGTTGAGTTTAATAATGAAACCATTGTAATTGATGCTAAGTGGAAGATATTGACAAAAGAAGAGGATATAAAGTTTGAAGATGTTGCTAAACTATGGAGAGATAAAGTTTTAACTAATGCTACTAAAGCTGTTTTGATTTATCCTCAAATAGATTTTGACAAAAGGGAGCTAACTTTAAAAGTACAAAATGAAGAGTTTAAATTTGAATTAGATGTTGTAAATATAAATAGAAAAAATTTTCAAAAATAGAGGAAAAAAAATAGAATGTTTTACTTAACCGAACAGTTCTTCTCCATTCAAGGAGAGGGTAAATATGCTGGTGTTCCAAGCTACTTTCTACGAACAGGAGGGTGCAATCTCTCTTGTAGAGGATTTGGAGCATCTTATGATGTAAATGGAGTTGAGCAGATGGGTTGTGATACCTACTTTGCTGTTGATAGTCACTTCTCCTCTTCGTGGGAAAAGATAGAAGAGATATCTCCTCTTATTGATAATTTAAAAGATGAGTTTAATCAGATAGGCTACTTACCACAAGTAGTAATAACAGGTGGAGAGCCACTTCTCTATCATAAAGATGAAGTTTTTTATAAGTTAATCAGTTGGCTTGTAGAGCAGGGGATTCAGATTACCTTTGAGACCAATGGAACAGTAGAGATTGATTTTGAAGCATATCCTATTTACAAAAGAACTATCTTTGCCCTATCCATAAAATTAGCCAATTCAGGAGAGCCACAAAACAGAAGAGTTAAACCAAAGGCTATTGCAAATATTGTAAACAACTCATTTGATAGCTTTTTTAAATTTACAATTGATAAAAAGTTGACTCAAACAACAGCACTTGATGAGATAAGAGAGATTACTAAAGAGTTTAAAAATCCAAACATTTACTGTATGCCTGTTGGAGAGAGTAGAAGTAATATTTGGCATAACGATAGAGCTGTTTTTGAGTTCTGCATGAAGCATGGATTTAACTATAGCGATAGACTTCACATAAGAGTTTTTGATACAACACAAGGGGTATAAATGAGATATAAATCAATATTTTTATCTGATATTCATCTTGGTTCAGACTATATTAATCATGATGTTTTTCTAAAAGAGTTTAAAGAGATGGAATCTAATAATCTATTTTTAGTGGGAGATGTGTTTAGCGTAAATGCCGATAAAAACCATGAAAATATAAAACGATTTAGGGATATTTTAGATTCAAAAGAGTGGAAGATAATATATATTAATGGAAATCATGAAGATGATAGAGAGAGAATTTATGGAAATAGATTACCTCTCTCTTCAAAAGTAGAAATAGTTAAACTATCATCATATATCTATGAGTCTAAAAAGAAGATATATCTGGAGCATGGTCACTCTTTTCATATAAAAGATATATGGAATAGAGGATTAAAAGAGGCTATTTTACTCTACAAAAGAGTTAGAAAGGTTAAGAGAACACTATCTAAAAATAAAAACAAAACTAGAAATAGAGATGGAGTATATTTTAGATACATAAAGCCATTTGCACAAAAGGTACTATCCTCTTCATTTGAGAAATATATGGTATCTATTGCAAAGGCTAAAGGTTGTGATGTCGTTATATGTGGACATTTACATCTTCCAAAAGATAGCATAATCAATAATATACGCTACCTAAATTGTGGGGATTGGATTAATTCATATAGTTATATAGTTGAAGATAGTAATGGTAATCTATCTTTAAAATATATTAATGGATAACCTCTTTTAACTCATTCTCATCTTTTGCAAAAGAGATGCTATTAACTACTCCATTATCTAATTTTAAAATAGTTAAACTATCCTCTTTTTGAGGAAATTGCTTTGCAAACTCTTTTTCTGTAATAGTCAATATCTTAAAACTATTTTTTTTCATCTTTGGAAGAATAATAGTTTTTCTAAGTATAGAGGGAACACTACTAACATCAGCTAAGAGTATAATCTCATTTGTTGTTAAATAGTTTTCATCTTGTGAATTGAAGTAACTACTAATCAGTTGCCCCGAACTCTTTCCAAAACTACAAATCATTATCTTTGGCATTTTTGAGATGTTATGTTCATCTCCAAATTGGTCATTTAATATAAATGGTTCTACGGTGCTGTTTTGTTCAATCATATTATCTCCTATAAGATATGTTGTAAATGATAAAATCATTAAAGTTTTAATAATAAATGGTTTCATAAATAGAATTTTATCACAGATTATTAAGTTTGTATCTATATAATCCTAAAAAATAGTAAAAGGGATTATTTTATGCCAAACAATCAACTAAAATCTGAAGCACTAGCTCTCTTTAATGCAAAAGAGTATGAAAAATCATTAGAACTATATGAATATCTAGCTAAACAAGGAGATTTACAATCTCTTTCAACAGTGGGATATTTCTATCACAATGGTTTGGGGGTAGGGCAGAGTTATGCTAAAGCGATTGAGTACTATCAAAAAGCATCAGATGCAGGAGACCACACATCCTCATTCAATTTAGGACTTCTATATCTTCGTGGCTTAGGTGTTGAAAAAAGTGCAGAAAAGGCACATGCTTACTATCTAAAAGCAGCTGTAAAAGGTATGCCACAAGCCCAATTTGATGTGGCACTCATGTTTGAAAATGGTGAAGGGTGTGCTCAAAACTATTCAGAGTCAGCTTTTTGGTATGAGGAGTCAGCCAAAAGAGGAAATGCAGAAGCTTTTAATAATTTAGGTGCATTGTTTAAAGAGGGTTTAGGGGTAGAGCAGAGTGATAAAAAAGCATACATACTCTTCAAACAGTCAGCTACAAGAGGCTCTCCACAAGGACAATTTAATCTAGGAGCAATGTACGACCAAGGTTTAGGTTGTGAAGCAAATCAAGAAAAAGCCATAGAGTGGTGTAGAAAAGCATCTTTTCAAGGGCATCAAAAAGCAAAAGATATTATGCACAGAATGCAACAAGATGGGCAGATTGTTTTTTAAATTATCAAATCCTACCTCATCAATAGTGAGGTAGGATATCAAATATAATTAATTTTTGATAAATTTCCTTGGTATATATACTTTTTGTCCAACTCTAAGAGTTGACCTTCTACTTCTAATATTACGATTAGCTCTAACTATTCTTTTAATTTCATCTCTACTACCGTAAATCTCTTTAGCAATTAAAGCTAACGTATCTCCTTTTTCTATTAAAATATATCTTCTTCTCTTTTTACCATCTTTTCTAGGAATAACAATTTTTTCTCCAAAATGTACATGACTATTTCTTCTTAATTTACGGTTTGCTCTTATAATACGTTTATATTCTAAAGAATCTCCATAAAACTTTTCTGCAATAGCAACTAATGTATCTCCTTTTTTAACAGTATATATATGAGGCTGTATATGTTCATATTTAATTAATCTTCTTTTTTCTTCATTA
>CAMZNQ010000064.1 GCA_947313765.1 uncultured Sulfurovum sp. | reverse complement strand
TTTAATATACAGATACCATACATTTTGCCAAAAAATTAAAGGTTGTTCGCGATGGTGTTGCTAGTTTCTTTTATCATGCCTACCTTGGTAATGGTTATCTACAACAAATTGTAGAGGGATTAGAAGCTGAAGGGTATACTTTTGTTTCTGCTCCATCTCTAGTTGAATAGATTTTATATCTAAGAAGAGAGAAAATCTCTCTTCTTTCTTATATCTCTATTTTTTCCCAACTACTCCTACTTTTTTAACAATCAATATTAATTTAGAGTTATATTTACTAATAAACTGTTATTATTCGATAATAATTATAGTTAAATAAAACATAGTGAGTTAAGATGAATATAACAAAAGAAGAGATAGATAATCGCATTGCACTATATGCATTGATTTCAAGATTGATGATGACCGAGGTAGATGTAGAGTTTCTAAAATCTATTGAAGAGAATAGGGTACTATTAGATCTGTTTCCAAACTATAAAGAGTGGAGTAAGCGTAAAGAGTTCTCCAATACTATCTTAAAAGAGCGTTTTTTAGATGTTGATTTTGCAAATCTATTTTTAATGCACCTTGTCCCTTATGAGACATTCTATACTCGTGATGACCAGATGATAGAGAGTGGTGGAGATAATCCATTGATGAATCTATATGATGCTTTAGATTTTAAAGTAGAGTTAGATAAAGCACGAGTTATTAGTCCAGACCATATTGGTGTAGAGTTAGAGTTTATGTATATGCTTTGTGAAGCATTAAATAGAGCTTATGAGCAGAATGATGAAGATGGAGTAGAGGAGTTGCTATTGGTACAGCAAGGATTTTTAAGAGACCATCTTCTAAATTGGACTCCACTATTTTTAATCAATATGAAAAAAGAGTCAAGAACAGCACTATATCATGATGCTTCTGAATTGACTTTGGAGTTTATATTGAGTGATTATGAGTATGTTTGTGAGCAACTTGAGGCTATGGATAAGTAATGGCTTTAGAGTTTGATGTAAGCTCTTGTGTACGGGCAACTAGTAAATTTTCAGAGTGTACAAAATGTGTTGACATCTGTCCTGTATCTACTATTGAATTTGTTGATAACATTCCTGCCTTTACTCCATCTGCTTGTGTAGAGTGTGGAGGTTGTGTTGGGGTTTGTCCCACAGAGTCCTTTTCCTTAACAGACTTTTCCGTTATAAACTTCTTTTTTGAGACAATGGAGAAGAAGAGAGATAGAATATCTTGTTCGGTTGATGTACCATGTTTGAGTATATTTAGCGTTGAGGAGTTAATCTCTTTTGCTTTAGCATCATCAGGTAATATTGTTTTAGATATGAGTTCATGTAGCTACTGTTGTGCAGAGTCAAATAGGTTAAGTAGAAAAGTTGAGGAGAACATAGAAGAGGCAAACTTTGTACTTTCGGCATTTTCCAATAAAAAGATAGTTGTAGACTCCTCTTTTAAATCTGTAGAGATAGATAAAGATGAGGTAGATGTAGCCGATAGACGTTCACTCTTCTCCTTGAAAGGGATAGTAAAGAGCAAAAAAGAGTTTGATGAGGCTGTTTTAGAAGATGATTTAAAAGAGTTTGCACTTGATATTGATACTATTTCAAGAATTAAAAACAAAAAGATACCAGATAGAAGAAAATTACTATTCTCTCTTTTGAAACGTGAAGAGAGACCAAAAGTATATGAAGTTCTAGCACAAGAGGATCTATCTTTTACATCTCAAAAGTTTGTAGATGAATCTTGTACCAATTGTCAAATCTGTTACCGTATCTGCCCTACAGGTGCATTGAGTTCAGATTTAAGATTTTCAGTTATCAATTTTGATGCAATGATGTGTGTTAAGTGTCATTTGTGTCATGATGTTTGTGAACCAAATGCGATTCAACTTCAAGCAGGTTTTGAGATAAAAGAGTTTTTTGAACCAACACAGAGAACTTTAGCAAAGTTCAATATAGAGCGTTGTAATGAGTGTGGAAACTACTTTACCTACAAAGGTGGAGTAAAAGAGTGTTTCCGTTGTAAGATAGAGGAAGAGGAGGCGATTGAGCTTCATGCAAATGCAAAAAAGATGGATTTTTAGATGAGACCAGAAGAGATAAAACCAGATACCCAGTTGTGTACCATTATTGGTTACAATGCACAAACAAGCAATAGAAGACGATTTTTCAATAAAATTCTTAAAGCTAATGGAATCAATGCTACAGCCATTGCTTTAAACATTAAAGATGAACATTTTCACTTTACAATGGAGAGTTTAGGTAACTCTAAAGTTGAAAAGATGATGATAGAACCAGAGTTTCAGGAAGAGGCAGTTAACTATTGTGATGAGTTAGATGAGCGTTCAAAAGTCCGTGGAATGGTAGGTTTTGTAGAGGTTGTTGATGGTAAGATTATGGGATATAATCTTGATGTAGAGATTGATGATTTAGTAGATAATCCTGAATTTTTTGATGAGAAGATGATTTTGGCAATACGAATGATGCTTTTAGCAAACCGTTGGTATGGTGCAAAAGTAGATATGGATATGATTCCAACTATATTATAGGAGAGAGTTTATGTTAGATAAAGATATAGCAGATTTAAGAGCAGAGATAGAGGCGTTTAAGAGTAACAATGAGTTTTGTAATGACGGCTCATGTAGCACAGATGAAGAGGTAGATTTAAGAGATTACCCATCATACACAGAGGCACTATATGCAAAATTGGTTGCTCCTCATGTGAGTGGAATCTATCTATCACGTTGGGATATTAAAGAGATTGCCGACAAGGCAGGAGATTCAATGTCTATTCATCCAAGAAAAAGGATGTTTGAACTCTTAATGAAGTTTGCAGTAAGTCAAGAGAGAATGCAACTTGTATTGGACTCTTTAGAGGAGCATATGAGAGATAAGATGGAGATTTATCAAGAGTTAGCCGATACATTTCCCCACTCTGCACCAATCTTTGAAGATAAAATAGCCAAAGCAGAGAAAACAATTAAGCTTTTCCCTCAAATCATGAAAGAGTATTTTTAAGATAAAGTTGTTATCCTTATATTTAAGGAGCAATATGAATAACTCTATTAAATTTATATATTTTGGGTATATTTTACTATTTATTATACTATTTACAGGGTGTTTAGAGAGACCACACAAAGATAGAGCAATATATAGTCAAAGATATATTCCCTCAAATAGTAAAGTTGTTAAAGAGGCATATAGACATTTAGGTAAACCATACAGATATGGTGCAACAGGACCTAATAGTTTTGATTGTTCTGGATTTGTATATGCTGTATATAGAGATTTAGGAGTTAAAATACCTCGTACATCTCGTGACCAATCAGAGATTAGAGGTAAAAAACTCTTTAAAAATGAGATTAGGGTAGGGGATTTACTCTTTTTTGATACTGCGTCAAGAGGTCATGTTAACCATGTAGGGATTTACATTGGTAATGGAAAATTTATTCATGCAAGTAGTGGTAAAGCTCACTCTGTGACAATTTCTGATATAAATGCATGGTATAAAGATAAATTTAGATGGGGTAAACGTATAGATGCAGATTAATGATATATTATTTAAGATAAAAACAGCACTTTCTCTAAAAAGCAGTGAGATAGTAAAAGCATACTCTTTAGTAGAGCATAACATAACAGAAGATAGAATAAGTAATATTCTAAAGCGTCGCCAAGACAGAGACTATGAAGAGGCAACCTATGAAGAGTTGGGTCTTTTTTTAGATGGATTAGTTATTTTAAAAAGAGGCGAAAATCCTAAAAAATCAGAGTCTGATGAGGTTGTAGAGTTAACAAATAACTTAATCTTAAAAAAGCTTAGAGTAGCTATGAATCTAAAAGAGAGTGAACTTGTTATTATTTTTGCATTAGCAGAAGTTACATTGAGTAAACGACAAATAGGTTCACTTTTCCGTAAAGAGGGTGGGAAAAACTTTAAATCTTGTTCAGACGAACTGCTTATGGCGTTTATTGATGGGCTTGATGAGTTTTATTATGATGGTAAAGAGGTTTAATTAGGTTTATAGGTTAGAGTATTTTTTAAGAGAGGAGAGTTCACGGTCTCCCCATTAGTAATCTCTTGTATGCATCAACTAAAGATGTATATGGAGGAATATATACACTCTTAGAGTAGTTTCCAAATCTTATTGTCTCTTTTATGTCAAAATGGAGATGTATTGATGTTTTTGTTTTTCCCATATTGTTTGATACTCTACCTATCTTTTGACCTCTCCAAACTCTTTGACCTCTTCTTACTTGGATAGAGTCTGAATTTAGGTGTAGATAACGGTATGTTCTACCCGATTTACCTCTTAATTTTATGCTATATGAGCCAATATAGGTAATGATTCCCTCCTCCACAGCTACAGCATAGTGAAAGTTATCTCTACAATCTTTTGCACGAATATCTACCCCTTGATGTCCCACTCCAGCAGGGCAGAGAGGCATACCATGTGTTCTCTTTTCACAATAGTTGTCTCTCCACGGATAGGAGTAGTTTCGCTTATCACATAGATTTCCTTTTTGTCCATAGAGACCACCTACTCCATATACTTGGGAGTTTATATATGCATTAGGATAGGCTAACGGAAAACGAATCTTAGGGGCATATATGAAATTATCTCCTCTTCGACCTATTCCACTATTTGGCTTTAGGTATCCTGCTCTGTAGTAGGTAAAACCTTTTCCTTTCCATGTTTCAGGAGTAGTAGTTACTACTTTTTTCTCTTTTTTAGCACAAGATTGCAGTAGAATTAAAATTGTTATGGTTAGAATAAATTTCACTTTTTACCACCTACTAATATGAGTTGTCTATATAGTTTTTCTATAAAATCTTTTTGAGTACATCTTTTATCTTTTTTAGGCTCTTTACACTCTACTTGGAGTTCATAGTTTGCACCATATCTGTTAAAATTGGCATTTCTTATGCCTGACTCCTCTTCTTGCATAAACTCAACACTATTTGACTTTTTCATCATTTTTTGAAATGTAGATTTTTGATTTGAAAAATCCTCTTGAAATGTTCTGTCCCCAGATACCATTACAGTAGCTCCTTTTAAGATGAAACTTATTGTATAGAAGTTCTCATCTGCTACAACAACCATATTTTTATCGTAAGCAAATTGGCTAGGAATATATACAGGTAGTTTTGTATCTTTTATTCTTTTAGTTAAAATATTAGGATAAGGGAGTGAGGGTTTTTGTTGCTGTAGATTAACTTTTGGCCACTCTATTTTTAATATTCCACTTTCAGAATGGAGATAAGTTAGTAGGATAATAATAGTAATTATTAGACGCATTGAATTTCCTTTTTTAATATTATAACATCTTTAAATATATATTAATTAACTATTAATTATAGTTTAACTATAGTTGTTTTTATGAAACATCTCTCAAAACTATATATTCTTATTGTATTTATTGTTCTATTGGCACTCTCTATTTCTATAATCTTTTTTTTAAAAGAGAGTCAAAACGATAGGTTTCAAGAGTTAAGCCGTTATGTGATTGATGATTTTCAAAAGAGTTTAGCATATGAGAACTCTAACCTTCTATCTTTCTCTTTAGCACTATCTGAAGATGGTGCATTAAAAAATGCTATAACAAGCGATAATGAACAAGAAGCATATGAAATTTTAAGTGCTATAGCTAAAAGATTCAAAGATTATACTCATATTAAAACTCTTCGTATACAAATTTTTGATAATGATTTTTTTATATTTGCACAAAGTTGGGGTAACACTTCAGCAGGTATGCCTATGTGGTGGTTTCGTAATGATTTAGATAGATTTAAATATGATAAAAGACCTAAAGTTGGAGTAGAGACAGGTAGAAGATTGACATTTAAAGCGACTACTCCTATTCAAAATGGAAATAAATATATAGGTTACTTGGAGGTTATTAAATTTATTGATGAGTTTGCGAAAAAACTACATCAACAGGGGATTGAACTATTTGCACTAATGGATACAAAATATCTAAAAGATTCTCCATTAATGCAAGATTTTCCATTTTTAAATAGATATGTAATTGCCAATAAAAATTTCAATAAAAAGTTAAAATTTAAAGCTGATTTTATAGATTGGATAGAGTTGGAGAGCATGGGCTATCTATATAAAAATAAGATATTATATATTATTCAACCAATGTATAATGGTAAAAGAGAGGAGATTGGTAAATATCTTCTTGTTTTACCTTCTCAATCAGTTAAATATTATAAAGAGAGGTATCAAAACATATCTATTTTAACAAGGCTTAGTGATGAAGATATTTATGAAGTTGTAAAATTATGGGAAAATTCATCTGAAAATTATAGGAGTAGAGAAGATAGAAATTTGATAGATTGGTTATCTAAATTAAATCAAGAGGATAAAACTGATTTAGAGAAAGAGGCAAGATATATGTTACAAAAATATAGTAAAGATGAATTGATAGATATAATCATAGAGCATAAACACAAAACTAAAAAAATAGGAGTTGTAGAGTGAGAATACTTATTTTGGAAGATGAGACTATATTAGCAATCTCTATGCAAGAGTTCTTGGAAGATTCAGGTTATGAGGTTTTACACTATACAAACTCTGAAGAGGCTTTTGATTCTGTTTATGAGAAACCATTTGATTTACTACTTCTTGATGTAAAGGTATCAGGAGAGCAGAACGGTTTTGAGCTTTTATCATCTCTTCGTAAGGCTAAAATATCTACACCTGCTATCTTTATTACATCTTTAACAGATATAGAAGACCTTACAGAGGGGTATGCTTGTGGGGGATGTGATTACATTAGAAAGCCTTTTGATTTAGCTGAATTAAAACTTAGGGTAGAACAAGTGATAAAACTACACTGTTTTAACTCTTCTGAAAATATTATTGACCTATCTTTTAACTATAAATTTGATACAAAAAGTTTACAACTTACACTAAACAAAGAACCAATCAGTTTAGGTAAAATGGAGACTAAACTATTGGAACTTCTCATAAAACGAAGAGGGGCAGTAGTTAGTTATGAGATGTTTTGGGAAGAGATTTGGGGAGAGTGGATAGAGCCTACTAATATTCGTGTACAAGTTGGAAATTTGAGAAAAAAACTAAAATATAATTTTATAAAAAATATCAGAGGGGTAGGATACACTATTGACCTTTAATTATAAAAAATTTGCTATTAAATATGCAACAATATATACCTCTATCTTGGCACTTATCTTAATAACTCCTCTTATTATCTATGTGATGTTACTATTACAGATAGATAGAGCAAAAGTAGAGCTTAGTTTAAGGGAACAGTCGAAAAGAGTTATATCTTCTATGGAAAGATATAACAATATAAATAAAGTATATAAATTACCAAGATATAAAGAGTACCAAACAGCTTTGTATACAGAAAATTATGGAGAGATATTTTCAAATTTAAATTTTGAACCAACCTCCTATAGTGAAGGTTTCTATATTGAAGATAAACACTACTACCTTATCTATCCTCTACCTAATGGGTACTACTTTGGAGCTAAATATCTATTAGTTTCAACTACCCATACAGCGAATGAGATTTATCTATTTTCTCTTTTAACTATTTTAGCCATTTTACTTATGCTTTTTATCTTTTCTCTTCTACTACTTAGAAATTTCTCTGCTCCATTTGAAGCGATGAATAGACAACTAGATAATTTCATAAAAGACTCTATGCATGAGATTAATACCCCTTTGAGCATTATTAACTTAAATGCTGACCTTTTTGCAAATAAATATGGAGACAATAAATATCTACAAAGAATGAAATCTGCATCTAAAACTCTAGCCACTATATATGATGATATGGATTATCTTATTAAACAGGGTCGAGTAGTTCATAAAATAGATGAGGTAGACTTTAGCTTTTTTCTTCAAACTAGAGTTTACTATTTTCAAGAGATTGCCAATTTGAAAAAGATATATATAAGAACAGATATAGAAGAGAATGTAAAATATTTTTTTTCAAAGACAAAATTACAACGAATTTTAGACAATACTATCTCGAATGCTATTAAATATAGCAATGATGGTAGTTCCATTGAGATAGAACTTCATAAAATAGAAGAAGAGATTATTTTTTTAGTTAGAGATTATGGGGTAGGAATAGCTAATGTAGATAAAATTTTCTCTCGATATTATCGAGAGAATGAGACTAAAGGTGGTTTTGGTATAGGTTTAAATATTGTAAAAGATATTATTGATGAAGAGGGGATAATCTTAAATATTAAATCAAAAATTAGAGAGGGAACTACATTTAAGTATCTTTTTCCTTCTAAGGATTGTTAACTTTATTTTAAAAAATCCTCAATAGCATCTACAACAAGATTTGGTCTCTCCTCTTGAAGCATGTGTCCTGCATGGTTAAATACTTTTATTTTGCTATTTTTAATATCTCTATGTAGCCGATAGGCTTTATCTACATGAATAGATATATCATCTCTACCCCACAAAATGAGAGTAGGAATATCTATTTTAGAATACCTCTTTTCAATACGCTCAATATCATCTGGAATAAGTTGATTTACCGTTTGAAGATAGGCATATTTAGCTCTTGGGTAAGATAGATATGTGGAGTTATATTTAATGCTATTTTTGGGGATTAAGTCATCATTATAAAAAGCATATTTATAAGCCTCTTCTGCCATATAACTATTACTCAATAGGTGTATACCTAGATAACCAATAATAGGTATCTTTAAATCTCTTAACATAGAGGGCAGATTTTGTCTATAGCTCATAGAATCAATTAATACCATTTTATTGATTCTCTTTTTTATTAACTTATCATGTTGAAGTAGTGCCAAAATTAAAGCAATTCCACCACCAAAAGAGCGACCTATTAATGTAATATTTTTTTGTTTTTTATCCTTTATAAACTCATTTACAAGAATTGCTTGGTCATAGACAGAGTAGTAGTCATCTTCACTCTTAGGGGAATCTCCAAAACCCTTTAAATCAACCATAATCAAATGATAATTAATGCTTAACCTAGGAACTAAAAAACGCCATGTATAACGATTTTCGCCAAAACCATGAATAAATAGAATAGTTGGATTCTCTTTTTTACCATATTCACTATATATTAAAGGTAGTTTCTCTACTCTTTTAGTAAGAATACGCTCCTTCCACGTTATGGGTACTTTAGTAGAACAACCTGAAAAGATTATTAATATGAGATAGATAAATGGTAAACTCTTAAGGATTATTTTTAGCATTTTTTATTATAACATAAAAAAATATATTTAAATCTTTTATTATATAATTCTATTTTTAGGAGTATAGATGGTTAAAGTTCTTAATGGTTATAAATCACATCAAGATATATTAATATGTGTATAATAAACTCATTTTCGTAAAATAATATTTTAATAAAAATATTTTATATCTTTTATATATATCTATAGATTATAATAATATTAACTCTATATTATAAAGGAGAAGAGGATGAAAAAAATAGCTCTATCAATAGTCGTTATTTCAACTTTAGTTACAGCAGGTGAGTTTCGTTATGGACATGGAACTTTTTCAATGGAGGGTGGATTTATTGGATTAAATGGCTCTATTAATACAGATATAGACACATACTCCTTGTCTGAAAGACATAGTAGTATAGGAGGTAGTGATTTTTTCTATGGTTACGATTTTACATGGATGGATTCTAAAACATTAAAACAGGCACAAAGTAGTTACAATAATTTGGCTGGGGAGGGAGATAGATATATTCCAGTACCATTAAATGGAGGTAATAATAATAGATTGAACATTCCATCAATAGATTATCGTCTTCAAGGCTTAGATGCAAATATTAATCTTGGTTATGATTTTTTGCATAAAGGAGAGGGAGATTTTTTAGGGCTATCTCTTCTTATTGGTGCTTCTATTCCATGGATTGACAATAGTAGTAACTCATCAGATGGTGGTTCAATAGGTGGAGATGTAGAAGATTACTATGAAGATAGTAAAACAGAGATTTTAACCTATAAGATAGGTCCATCAATAAGTTTTGAAAAAAATATTATTAGTGATAAACTCTCTCTATATGGCTTGGCTACCTATGCTTATCAGACAGGGAATATGAAAAATGATTATGCTAAATTTGATGGTACTGTAAATGGTACTTATCAAGAGTATAATATTGGTCTTAACTATAGACCTTTTACTAAAAATTATAAGTTAGGGTGGTTTACATTAAGTCCAAGAATATATGCCTCATTAGGTTATAAATACTCTAAATGGGATGTTGATGATATACTCATAAATCTATCTGGAGCTAAAGTAGATTCAACAATAGCAGAAGAGATGAAAACAAATTTTTCAATGGATAGTTCTGTAGGATACTTTGGTTTAGGCTACTCATTTTAAATGAGTATCTTTTGTGATAAAAAAAGTTATTACTCTGCGTGAACCTCACTCTCCCATAATCTATTATTTGGGAGAGGTTCATCCTATACACATTGTTCTATTTAAATCGAACTTCTGCCTCTATAAATCTATTTTTAGCCCCCGTTCCGTAAACCCTCGCCGTTAAGGGCGGGGATATAAGGAACATTTGCGAAGCAAATATTAATCAGGTGTCTTTTGTTGTTCAATGTATTGCTTTAATATCTCAATCGGAGCACCACCAACACTTGCCACAAAGTAACTTCTACTCCACAAGGCTACATTTTCACCCCAATACTCTTTTTTGAATATATCAAAGTTTTGCCTTAATCGTCTGCTTGATACCCCTTTTAAAGAGTTTACCAACACAGACAAGGCAATTCTAGGTGGATAAAGTACTAATAGATGAACATGGTCAGCTTCACCAACAAACTCTTCAAGAGTGGCATCGTTCATTTTACAAATATCTTCAAATACCGTTTTCATTAAATCAAGATGCTCTTTTGTAAAAACTTTTTTCCGATATTTCGGAGTAAAAACGATGTGTGCGTGAAGTAGATATTTTGCGTGTCTTGTAGATTTTAATTCATATTTCATTGATGTATCCTTATTTACTATATACTTGACATTATACTGTATAATAGGCTATAATTCAAGTGAATACCAAATCTATAAAGGAGCTAAATGTTACGAGTAGTAAAAGTAAGACTTTACCCAAATAAATCACAAAAACAAGCTATTCACAAAACATTTGGTTCTTGTAGGTTTGTGTATAACATACTTCTTGATGCAAAAATAAAAGCTTATGAGTGTGGAGATAATTTATCTGTTTATGAGCTTAAAAAACGTCTTGTACCTATGAAAAAAGCAATAGGTGGAGAGTTTTTGAAAGAAGTTGATAGTACAGCTCTTCAAAATTCTGTTCTTAAAATAGATGTTGCCTATAAAAACTTTTTCAGAAGAGTGAAAAAAGAAGAAAAAGCAGGATTTCCACGCTTTAAATCTAAACACAACTCTTATCAAAGCTATCAAACCTCTACAGCTTCAATTAAAAATGCTAAATTATATCTTCCAAAGATAGGTACAGTAAAAGCGAAATTTCATCGTGGAGAAATTATAGGTAAAATTAAAACTGTAACTATATCCTATGAAGCAAATCAATACTTTGCAAGTATCAACTATGAAGATGGGTCACAAGAGACTATAGGCTCAAACAATGGAAAATCAATAGGAATAGATGTTGGCGTAAAAGTATTTGCCTACACAAGTGATAACCAACAAATCAAACATATCAATCTTAAAAAGGAAATAGCAAATGTAATTAAAGCTCAAAAGATACTATCAAGACGAAAAAAAGGGAGCAAGAATAGACAAAAAGCAAAGTTAAAACTTGCAAAGAAGCATCTAAAACTAAGAAACAAGCGAAATGATTTTTTACATAAAATAACCAAAAAGCTAAGTGAAAACCAAACTGTGGCTGTAGAAAATCTTATGATAAAGCATATGTCTAAAAAAGCTAAAGGTTCAATAGATAATCCAAATATGAGAGCAAGTGCAAAAAGAGGACTTAATCGTTCAATTATGCAACAGTCATGGGGTAAATTCTTTGAACTACTTGAATACAAGCTGAAAAGAAATGGAGGTGAGCTTATTAAAGTTGACCCTAAATTCACTTCTCAAAAGTGTTCTTGTTGTGGGCATATCTCAAAAGAGAATAGAAAATCACAAGCTAAATTTATCTGCACAAAATGTCATACAGTATTAAATGCAGATTATAATGCCAGTGTAAATATTCTTAATGCGATAGGAACTATCGTCAAAGCCTCTTAATATCTGAACAATAGTTCAGAGTTTCTAGGAAGCTCCGTCATTTATGGCGGGGTAGTTCACAAATAAAATGTTAAAATAAGAGAATAAAGAGAGATAATTTCTACTCTCTCTTTATCATTAATTAAGCAATTAACTCTTTTAAACTCTCTTCACAAGCTTTAATGGCATCTTCAATCATATCATCAGTTGTAGCGATAGATATAAATCCTGTCTCGTAAGATGAACATGCTAAATAAACACCTTTTTCTAACATCTTACCGTGGAATTTTCCAAAGAGTTCAGAGTTGTTATCTAATGCATCATCAAAGTTTTTAACCTCTTTATCTGAAAAATAGAATCCAAACATAGAGCCACGAACATTTGTTACCATTGGAATATTTAAAGAATCTGCAGAGGCTTTAAATCCCTCCATTAATCTCTTTGCTCTCTTCTCTAAAGTAGAATAGATGGTTGGGTTTGATTTTAATTTTCTAAGACTTGTCAATCCTGCACTCATTGCCACAGGGTTTCCAGATAGTGTTCCTGCTTGATATATTGGGCCTTCAGGAGATAGCTCTGTCATAATCTCTTTTCGTGTTCCAAAAGCACCTACGGGCATACCTGCACCAATTACTTTACCAAGAGTTACAATATCTGGTTTAACCAACCCAACCCCTTGATACCCTTTAAGAGATGCTCTAAATCCACTCATAACTTCATCAAAAATCAATAATGCACCATGTTCATCACATAACTCTCTAAGCTCTTCTAAAAACTTCTCATCTGCTGGAACTAATCCCATATTTCCTGCAATTGGCTCTATGATAATAGAGGAAACGCCATTTTCACTCTGCTCAAAACACTTTTTTACAGACTCTATATCATTGTATGTTGCTAAAAGTGTATGTTTGGTCAAATCAGCAGGTACACCAGGGCTAGATGGACTTCCAAAGGTTGCCATTCCTGAACCTGCTTGAACTAGAAGTGAATCAGCATGACCATGATAACACCCTGTAAACTTTATGAAATCATCTCTTTTTGTATAACCTCTTGCTAAACGTATGGCAGACATTACAGCCTCTGTTCCAGAGCTTACAAATCTAACTTTGTCTATGCTATCAAACATCTCTACAATCTCATTTGCCAAATCTGTTTCACCTACTGTTGGTGCTCCAAAACTAAGACCTTTTTTTACAGCCTCAATAACAGAACTCTCAATATCTTTATCTGCATGACCCCAAATAAGTGGACCCCAACTCTGAACAAAATCAATATATCTATTTCCATCAATATCTATGAGATATCCACCCTCTCCACGCTCAATAAAAACTGGTGTTCCACCTACAGATGAGAATGCTCTAACAGGAGAGTCAACACCCCCTGGGATTACTTGGTATGCCTCTTTAAATGCTATTTCACTTTTGTTGTAACTCATTAAAGTTTTATCCTTTTTTTTCAAAATTATAGCGTAAAAGCAACTCAAATCTTAGTGAAATATATACTTATTGTAGTTATAAGAAAAAATTAATAAACTTCTGTTATACTCTTGAAAAAAATAGGAGGAAATATGTCCGATTTAAAAAAATTTAGACTTATCAATAAAATAGAGGGGTACTCATTTCTGCTTTTGCTCTTTGTAGCAATGCCTTTAAAGTACATTGCAGGTTTTCTAATTGCTACTAAAATCGCAGGAATGATTCATGGAATTCTATTTATAGGTTTTATCTATCAGCTTATTGTAGCAACAGAAGAAGTACCATTCTCTAAAAAAGAGGCATTTATGTTTTTTATAGCTTCTGTAATTCCATTTGGAAGTTTCTATACAGAGAAAAAGTGTAAATTAAAAGAGGTTTAGGTTGGTTTATCCCAACCTTATATTTTTTAGTTTATATTTGTATATACAGCTTGAACATCTTCATCCTCTTCAAGTCTATCAATCAATACATCAAGCTCTTCCATCTGCTCTTCAGTTAAATCAATTGGCATATTTGCAATATATTGATGTTCTCCTTTAGTAACCTCTATATTCATATCTTCAAATGCTTTTGATAAATCTCCAAATGCTTCAAATGTTCCAAATACTCTAACAATTTTTTTATCTTCACCATTCTCTTGTGGTTCAATATCCTCTTCTATCTCTTCAAGACCAGCATCAATTAGTTCAAGCTCTAGCTCTTCTATGTCCATCTCTTCTCTTCTATCAAAGGTAAATACAGATTTACGAGTAAACATAAAGTTTAGTGACCCAGATGTTAGCATCTCTGCCTTATTTCTAACTAATGCAGCTTTTACATTTGCAACAGTTCTTGTTCCATTATCCGTAGCACAATCAATAATTAGTTGTGTTCCGTAAGGCCCTTTTGCCTCATAGTGTACCTCTTTAATATCAAGAGAGTCTTTTCCACTAGCTCTTTTAATCGCTGCTTCAATATTATGTTTTGGCATATTTTGGGCTTTTGCTGTTAATATAGCAGTACGAAGTCTAGGGTTCATATCGGGGTCAGGAACTCCTGCTTTTGCTGCCATAGTAATGATTTTCCCTAGTTTAGGAAACAGTTTAGACATTGCTCCCCATCTCTTCATTTTTGATGCTTTACGGTACTCAAACGCTCGACCCATAATAATCCTTTAATTGTTACAAATTATTTTAAATATATTTTCGTGATTATATCTTAAGTCATATAAAAGCTCTTGTATGTAATATAGAATAATGAAATTAAAACATATTAAATTAACTAATCCATATTTGGAACTACCAGAGCTTTGTTACAATAGAGTTGAACCAACTCCTCTAAAAAAACCTTTTTTGATTCATGCAAATCAAGAGGTTGCCGATATGTTGGGTATTGATATATCCGATAGAGAGGTATTAACATCATTTGTAAATGGTGAGTTAAAGCTAGAGGGTAGTGACTCTTTTGCCATGTGTTATGCAGGGCATCAGTTTGGACATTTTGTACCACGACTAGGAGATGGACGTGCTATAAATATAGGAACAGTAAATGATTTTCATCTTCAACTTAAAGGGGCAGGGCAGACACTCTACTCACGTTCAGGAGATGGTCGTGCTGTATTGCGTTCTAGTATTAGAGAGTATCTTATGAGTGAAGCTATGTATGGTTTAGGAATTGAGACAACAAGAGCATTAGCTATTATTGGTTCTGAACATTCCGTATATAGGCAAACTTGGGAAAAAGGCTCAATTGTTCTTCGTGTTTCGCCTTCATGGGTTCGTTTTGGTACATTTGAATATTTTGCTCACTCTAAAAACTTTAAAGAGTTAGAGGCATTGGCAGATTATGCTATTGAGGAGTGTTACCCTCATTTGAGTATTGAAAATGATAAATATCTTCATTTTTTTACAGAGGTTATGGGTAAAACAGCACGGCTCATGGCAGAGTGGCAGGTTGTTGGATTTAATCATGGTGTTATGAATACAGATAATATGTCTGTTCTTGGAGTCACAATAGATTATGGTCCATTTGCCTTTTTAGATGATTATGATACCAACTTTATATGTAACCACACAGACCAGTATGGAAGATACTCATTTGGAAATCAACCAATTATTGGAGAGTGGAATCTTAAAGCTTTAGCATTGGCACTTGAACCTTTGGTTAGAAAAGAGCGTTTAGAGAAGATTTTATCCCACTATGGGAGATTATATAGCAGACACTTTCTCTACCTAATGGGTAGAAAACTAGGGTTAGATGAGGTATCAGATAGAGATTTTGACTTTATCAAACAGATGCTTGGGATGTTGCAATCGCTACATGTTGACTATACACTATTTTTTAGAACACTTAGCCATTATAGTGGAGATAGGAGAGAACTTTTAAAGCTTGGTCTACTTCATACACCTATGAATGAGTGGTTAGATGAGTATGATAACTATCTAAAAAAGAATAGAACAGAAGAGGATGAACGACATAGAAGTATGCTCAATGTTAATCCTAAATATGTATTGAAAAACTATATGCTTCAAGAGGCGATAGAGGAGGGCGAAAATGGTAGTTTCTCTAAATTAGAGGCTCTATTTAATATTGCTCAAAATCCGTACGATGAACATAAAGAGTTTGAACGTTGGGCAGGTGCAACTCCAGATATATTTAAAAATCAAAAGTTGAGTTGTTCTTCATAATCTCCAAAGACTCTAAAATTAAAATCTTCTCTAAAGAGGTTTTCAATGAAGGCTCTACCATTAAGGCTGTAGAAAAGACTCCAGCCTCTACAGCAGAAGAGGAGATAACAGTAACAGATATAACACTCTTTTGTAATTCATTAGTAGAGATAATGTGAGAGTACTCTTTCTTTTCTACAATATGACCTCTTTCATAAGAGGCAGAAGTGGTTAAAGCTTGATTTGTTATCTCTTTATGGGTTAGATATTTATTTGTGTTTAGTGGATTTTTAATGCCAATAGAGAAAGCTTTACCATTTGGTTTTGTTCCTAATGCGTAAATATCTCCTCCAAAGTTTACTAGTGCAGAGGTTATCTTCTCTCTTTTTAATATCTTAACTGCTTGGTCTACAGCAAACTCTTTCACAAATCCACCTAAGTCTATTTGAGTATATGGATTATCAAAAATAAGCCTATTTTTTTTAATTTTAAAGTGTTCTACGCCTACAAATGGTTTTAATCTTTGAAGATTTTTCTCAATCTCCTCTACCGTTTCTAACTTTCTACTACTGCTTAGAGTACCCATTGTAATATCAAAAATTTTATTTGTTCTATTGTAGAAGAGTTTTGCTCGGGTTAATAAATCTTTTGTTTGAGTATCAATATTTTCTATTTTACGTTGATTTAGAGCAGATAGATATGAGTTGGGATTGTAAAAATTATATTTACTTTCCAACTCTTTTGCCATTACCAAAATTTTTTTGGCAATGGAGCGTGATTTAACTTCATCATTAGAGTAGATATGAAGCTCACAAGGTGTTGTCATAACAGTGAACTTGTATATGTGTTGTTTGATAAAAGTTTCCTTACAGTTTAAAAATATTTTTAAGTTCAGGAGGCATAAACCTATCTTTATTCATTAAATTAGCAATATCTTTAACCACATCACTTTCTTTAGGTGTTTGACTAAA
>CAMZNQ010000063.1 GCA_947313765.1 uncultured Sulfurovum sp. | reverse complement strand
AGCATTAAAAAAAGAGTTTCCAAATTGTATTACTATTTCCAATTCAAAAAGAGTAGGTTACGATAGAGTACATCAAAAGATATTTGAACATATTTTTGGAGTTAAAGAGTGGTAGAGTTAGTTAAAGCAAATCTTCATGATATATCTTCAATGCAAAGTTTGGTTGAGAAAGATGTAGAAGATGGTATTATATTACAGAGAAGTTCTGATGAGGTTGCAACAAATATACGCTACTAAATAATGAAAAAAGATGGCGATAAATTAGTAGGTTATGGAGCTTTACATATTCACTCTCCTCGTCTTGCAGAGATTCGTTCACTTATTGTTTTAAGTAGTTATAGAGGTCAAAATATTGGAAAAAGATTAGTTGAGTTTATGCTCAATGAAGCAAAATCTCTAAATGTTATTGAAGAGGTTTTGGTGTTAACCTATTTATCTCAATTTTTTATGAAAATGAATTTTATTGAGATTGCAAAAGAGACTATTCCTGAACATAAAATCTGGGCAGATTGTATTAAATGTATCCATTTTCCTGTATGTAATGAGATATCTTTAGTATATAAATTGGAAGAATAGAGAAAAGAATGAGAGCAAAGCACTATATAGACATTGACAAAGAGAAACTAACTCTTTTTCAAAAAATATTTTTAATCTTATTTATACTATTTTATCCATTTTTAGTTTCTGTTTATACTATGTTGCCTCCACTAATTGGATTGGTTGGTTACGGTATAATCTCTCATTTTGATAAAAATGTACTCTACTCTTGGGCTGGTTTCATCTATCTTGTTAACTTGGAGTTAAACTCTTCACTACCCCTTTTACTATCTTTTTTTATTATCATAGTAATATATACACTCTTCTATTCAAAGTTAAAACTTCTAATTCGTTGTCGTGTTTGTTTACTTTTTGTTCTTATGGTTCTTATAGATTTATCATACTACTCTGCTCTTTTTCTATATGATATTATTTTTGATACCTCTAGTATTATTGGAGATATGTTATTAGTATATTATATAGCTATTGATATTTTAATAGGAGTGTTTCTATGAGATTTGGAATAATTTTTTTAATATTTACTCTATTTTGGATTATGCTTGTATCTAAGATATATCAAATTAGTATTAAATCTAATTACTATTATGAACATTTAGCTCAAATGAATATTGAACGAAAATATTTTGTAAAACCTGTTCGTGGAGAGATTTTAGATAAAAATGGGAAACTTTTAGCTGTAAATGATATTGGATTCTCAATTAAACTTGCACCAAATCTATCAAAGCATAGAAATGAGAAGTATGAGGGTACTAAAAAATATATTATGGAGATATTTCCAGATATAAATGAGACTAGACTTACAAAAATATTGAGACACAATAGAAGAGAGTTAGGTAAAAGATTACTATATTTTACTAAAAGGTATCCAGATATAAATCAGACTAAACTTTTAGAACATTATATTACAAAAAAATTAGATAAAGTAATTAGTAGTATTGTTGACGAGTTTCCTCATTTAGATAAAAATAAACTTTTTCTAAAATATATTAGTAAAAACTCTGTATATAACCATAGATTTATTCCTATTGTTGATTTTATTATTTATGATGAGATGATAGGAGCATATCCAAAACTTAGTATTAATAAATTGCTTAAAATTGAATCTGAGACAAAAAGAATGTATCCTGCAGGAAGTTTAGCTACTCATATTGTTGGGTATGTGGGGCGTTCAAATAAGAGAGAAAACAATAAAGACCGAGAAGAGAATGCAATTGAAGAGAAAGATAATGGTACTAAAATAGGTGTTGTTGAGACAGTTGGCGTTATAGGTAAAGCAGGCTTAGAACTTCAATATAACAAAGTACTTCAAGGTCAATTGGGATATCGTATGGTAAAGGTAAGTGCTACAAATAAAGAGGTAGCAGAGATAAAGAAAAAAGCACCAACAGAAGACCAAAATCTTATCTTAAATATTGACCTTGGTCTTCAAAAAAGAATTAATGAACTATTTGTTGACCAATCAGGTGTTGCTATTGTTATGAATGTTAATGGAGATATTTTAGCAGGAGTCTCTTACCCCTCTTATGACCCAAATCTTTTTGTTGGAGGTATCTCTTCAAAAGATTGGAAAGCACTTATTGCA
>CAMZNQ010000062.1 GCA_947313765.1 uncultured Sulfurovum sp. | reverse complement strand
TATCATTGACTGAATATTATGACCTTGATGATGTTATAGATATGGATGAAGATGTTTTATTTGACATGGATATGAGTAGAACGCCATTACCAGAAAAACCAAATTTCAAAGTAGTAGCAACTATTGACCCATCAACAAAGAAAAAAGCATGGAAATACGTTCGAATAAGTGGAAACGCACACCTAACAGCCAAACAAAAGATAGCATTAAAAAAGATGCAACAAAAGAGCCATACTAGTTCGGCAAATAGAGAAAGAGAAAAAACTAATGCCTTAAAAGAAAAGCTAGGAATATAGAGTATGAAAGAGGTTTTAGGATGGAGAAATTTAAGGGGATTAAATAAAGGTTTCTTTGTCACTATATACCCTCTTGTAACCTCTAGTTTTGGACTCAATGAAGAGCTAGAAAAATATTGTGTAAGAGGATTACTAACCGACAATTCAGAAGATATTAGTACGACATGGGAAACACCACTACAAGGTAAAGGCTTAGAAAGTATGATAAACTCTACACTCCTCGCCAATGCACAAAGTGGAGCTATTGATTCTCTTATAGGGAAAGATTACTTAAAAGGAAAAACCTTAGTTACCCAGAAAGAGACACTATCTATCTTCACGCAATCGCAACCAATGGGTAAAGATTTAAGTCTAACATTTACGGCACAGCGTGACCCAGTGCTAGAAGTTGAAGCACCTTATCGTTTTTTACAAAAATTAGCTAGTCCTCAATTGGTAGAAAGTTTTTTATCCACCATAAAAGACGGTATAGACCCACTACACAACAAAACCCTCGAGCAAATAGCAGAGGATAGCGAACTTATCGGAGAAACACCACTTGATGTTGCAATAATAATAGGAAACAAGAGGTCTTTGACAGGAAGCGTCAGAATCACAAACGTTTCTAGCTCGGACTCCAATGTACAGATAGGAAGAGGTGGAATCACTCATAGAGTAGTGAATTTAACCTTAAACACTAATCGTTCTCCTAATAGAGACGAAATAAAACTTTTTTAAGGAATAAATAATATGGCAAACTTTAAAGACCAAAGAGCATTTCGAAAGGCTACAGACTCACATTATTTTCCAGCAGTTGGAGCAGATTATGTTATGGTTATCAGTGGGTACGAGAAGCTAAGTCTAGCAGTAAAGACCCACCAAGCAGGGGCTTTAAAAAATGATGAAACAATAGAATATAGCACTATCCACGGAGCAAAAACAGGGCGTGATGGATATATCCAAACATGGAACATTTTACCAATTACCTTTATGGATGATTCGAAAGATAAGGTTATGACCATTATTGATGATATCAAGACCAATGGCGATAATAACAAGTTGGAGGTTGCTTTTTTCAAAGGTAGAATAATTGATGAGATGTCATTTTTAGGGATTATCGAGGATGGTATTCTAACAAACTCTGAACGCCCAGAGGGGGACAATGAGGGTGTAACAGCAGTTGGAAGCATTCCCACAGAACTTAAAGGGCATTGGTTTCCTCAATCAATGGGAGCTAGTCCTAAAGGTTTCCTTGAAGCAATGGGTGGATTAATGTAATGACCATAGGGGAGATATATAGGAGTTCATTGATAAGCTATGATGTAGGGCTGAACAAAGAGCAGGAGAATAGTGTACTCCTACTTTCTCTTTCTCTATTTTTGTCGGAAGTAAGAATCATAAAAGATGGTTTTGAAGTAAACACGGAATCACTAAGCATAGAAGAGCTAAGTAATATTGATTTACCAAATAGTTACATTAGAGATTTTATGATGTGTTCAGAGTTATACATTACGAAAATATCAAACAATAATCTAGGTATCGTAAAAAATTTCGGAATTAGTCAAGATGAAATTATAAGTAGTTTGGAGGAAGAAACTATTAGAAATATCCTTAAAAAGAGGCACAACTGTAAAGAGTCTTTTGTGATACTTACTAATTAAGGTAGGAAAGTATGATTAAATTTGTAAATGTAGAAAGATATAAGACCCACCTAAAAGAGGATTTATTACAAAAAAAGTTAGTGGGACATTCTAACCAATTTGAAGTAGAAATAAATATGGTTGAGCCAACAACTAAAAAACCATTACCAATAGAAATTTTTACCTCTTTTAGTGTGAATAATGCCACCCCTACAAGTGAGCCTATACCTATAGGGACAAAGCAAATCAACAATATAGTGGGAGCTACACAGAAAACGGTTACAATAGGACTTCTAAATCAATTGGAGGCAAATAGATACGTGCAATACCTCTACAAAAGCGTAAAACATCAAGAGGTAGAAGAACATTATTATAGTGATGGGGATGTGGTGGAACGTAGCAGAGAGATAACAAGCAGTAGTAACCCCTCTCCTATAAAAGAAATTAGAGAGGAAAGAATAAGTGATAAATCTACCCTTGACTATTTCCTAAAACATGATGGAGTTCCAATATTGCCAACGGATGGAACAATCTTGTTGGAGCGTGAGTTCTATTTTAAGATTAAGGGCTATGCCCTAAACAAGGCGTGGAATAAAAAAGAGGAAGTTGATGGAGACTTTATAATAAGTGAAGTCACAGCAATAAATTATAATGTGGGAGAAGAAGCAAATGCAGAGTTTGAAATCACATTTAAAGAAATCATTTAAAAAAGGAGCATGAATGACTGTTACAGCTTTTAAAGCCAATTCAGAAGATACCATATTGACAAAATTAAATGATAAGACAGTTGATGAGGCAATAACGATATTACCATCAACGCTAATGAAAACACCATCTCTATCTTTTGCAATAGGGTATAGTGCAATTTTTGGAGTCCAAAGAATAATTAAAATAAGCTACACATTCACAACCACAGAGATAATAATAACGGAGTTTGAGACTCTTTTGAAATCTAATGTAGGTTTGCATGTGGTAACCTTTAGAGAGGTGTTTACTATCCCAGTGGGGGATATTTTGGATGATGAGATTAACAGCCTATACATAGCAGTTGAGTATATATTAAATGACCCTCAAAACATGGATTACCCATTAGATAATGTCAGTATTACATCTCAAAAATCAACAGATACACCACCAATAAATGCGATAAAAATAATGGACGTAGAAATTAGTGGTGGGGACATAGTGAACATTGTCGATAATTACAATCCAGACCTTGAATCTGTAAATAAGGGATGGGTAACCGATAACTATCTAAGCCAAACAGACGCTACTAATACCTATCTAAGCCAAACAGATGCTACTAATACCTATCTAAGCCAAACAGACGCTAGTAACACTTA
>CAMZNQ010000061.1 GCA_947313765.1 uncultured Sulfurovum sp. | reverse complement strand
CTTAGAGTTAGAGGCAGGAACAGAAGATATTGTAAGAGAGGTTATTTCAGCTAAAGGTTTATGGAAAGAGATTTTAAGAAGTTACTTTGAGACAGGAAACCCTTTCTTGACTTTTAAAGATACAGCCAATAAATCTAACCCTAACAAACATGTAGGGGTTATTAGAAGTAGTAACCTCTGTACTGAGATTTTCCAAAACACCTCACCAAACCATTACAAAATCAAGTTTACCTTTGATGCTACGAGCGTTGAAGTTTACGAAGAAGATGAGATGTTAACAGTAGGAAATGGCACAACTAAACCTGCCAAAAAGATTACAGCACTTGACACGCTTAATGGTAAACAGATTTGGATGGTGGACAAAGAGTTGAGTGATGGAGATACAGCTGTTTGTAACCTAGCCTCAATCAACCTCTCTAAAGTTCATAGTAAAGAAGACCTTGAACGTGTTGTTCCTACAGCTACAAGAATGCTTGATAATGTTATTGATTTAAACTTCTATCCATTGGCAAAAGTTAAAAAGACAAACCAAAAATCACGCTCTATTGGTTTAGGAGTTATGGGAGAAGCTCAAATGTTAGCAGAATCTAAAATAGAGTGGGGGAGCGATGAACACTTTGTTAAGATTGATGAGGTTATGGAGTCTGTATCTTACTATGCCATTAAATCTTCAAGTGATTTAGCCGTTGAAAAAGGGAAATACCCTACCTTTGAGGGTTCAGATTGGTCAAAAGGACTCTTCCCTATTGATAATGCAAAGGAAGAGGCACACAATCTAGTTAACCGTAATGGTTATATTCATGATTGGAAGAGTTTAAGAGAGAAAGTAAAATCTGATGGTATGCGTAATGGTTATCTAATGGCAGTTGCTCCAACATCATCAATCTCTATCTTAACAGGAACAACCCAAGCCATAGAACCAGTATATAAACGTAAATGGTTTGAAGAGAACCTTTCAGGTCTAATCCCCGTTGTTGTTCCTAAACTCTCTCCTGACACTTGGGAGTACTATACACCTGCTTATGAACTTGACCAAAATATACTTGTTAAAGCAGGAGCAATTAGACAAAAATGGATAGACCAAGGACAATCACTAAATATCTTTATTACACTTGATAAAGCATCTGGTAGATACCTAAATGAAATCTATATGAACGCTTGGAAGTATGGATTGAAATCTACATATTATCTAAGAAGCCAATCTCCTGAAGCCTCAAATGATATAGAAGATAGAAGCCAAGAGTGTATTGGTTGTCAATAGACTTATTGTGAACCACCTATTTTAATGGGTGGTTTTACTATATTTCACAACTTATACACATATATAACATACAATACAACAAAATACAATATAATATACAAAAAAGGAATTATTATGAAAAAAATATTAATAGGTTCAGGAGTAGCATTAATACTTATGCTCTCTACAGGGTGTTCCCCTAGAGGAATTGCACAGTCACAAGTAAATCAATCAATGATTGTTAAATCAGGTGTTGTTAGTGCCATTAAACAAGTTGAAATTAATAACAATGGTGTTGGTAATGGGATAGGTATGGTTTTAGGAACTGCAACAGGAGGTGTCTTAGGAAATAGGGTAGGTGGTGGAACAGGTAAAGTTCTTGCAACGGCTGTAGGAGCAGTAGCAGGAGGAGTTGTAGGTGGTATGGTAGGAGATAATATGGATGCCCGTTATGGTGTTGAAGTTGTTGTTAAACTTGAAAATGGTGCTAGTGTTGGAACAGTACTTCGCTCTAATGGTGCATTGTCTCAACTAAGTGTAGGTCAAGCAGTTAATGTAATGTATTCAGGTGGAAAAATTGTAAATATCTCTCCTAGATAAATTATATAAAATGAGAGATTTAAGAAAAACCTGCTATATTTGAATCCAAAATTCAAATATTAGGCAAAAGTATGGATTACATGTTTCACGCAGGTTTTTTGGGGACAAGAGCCCCTTTTTTCATGGATTTTGTTACTCTTATTGTAGCTTTTCTACCCCTTCTAGTTTTAATTGCTATTGTAATGGCAAAAAGAAAATCATATAAATTACATGCCTTTACTCAAACTATCATTTTTATTGTATCTTTTATTGTTGTTGGTTATTTTGAGTATGGTGTTAGATTAGGTGGAGGTTTCAATAGCTTTATGGAGGGGAGTCATATTTCACATAATTATGCACTATGGGTACTTATTGTACATATTGTTATTGCTACACTATCTTTAATATTTTGGGTAAGAACATTGATATTAGCCTATAGAGCTAAAATTCGAAATGAATTAGTTGGTTCTTATTCTATAGCTCATAAAAAAGATGGTTTATATACATTTATTGGTATTTCATTAACGTCATTTACAGGAATATGGGTATATCTCTTACTTTTTGTATATTAATGAAAAGAGCAAAATATTGCTCTTTTAAAAATTAGTTAGATGATAACTTAATATTATCTAAAAATCCACCAGTTAAGAATAGGTACTCAACAGATATTACTCTATTGTTTGGTTCAAGTATCTTTAATTGTTGTTCAATATCTACTCTAAAGTGTTCCCACTGATGAATATTGATACGAAGGTAGCCTCGAACATGCTCTACAGGAGAGGGGTAATATAACCAAACATTTGTTCCCTCCTCATTTGTTGTTCTATATGCACTAACATTTTCATGGTTTAGAAATGAATCCCACATCATTCTACGTCTTCCTTGTATTGTTTTAACCTCTACACCAATACCAAAATGAGACATATACCCAACTTGATTAGGACGTTTATTTGGTATTCTAAAATTAGCTAAACCACCAACATCCATCTCCAATACTTTTTGAGTAGAGTTATGTATAGGCAGATAGTATAGTGCTAAGTTGACTGTATTGTGTACCCACTCTGTAACAAGTGCTAATGCTCCTCTACTATTAAACCCATCATTATCTACATGTATTGGTTCATAATTTCCTGATACATGAATCCAATTTGGAGATATACCATTCTCTCCATCTTCATATATAGTAGATTTCTTTTTAATATTACGAACAGTAAAAGGATAACTCTTTTCAAGTTTAAAAGAGTTATTGAAAAATGCTCTTACTTCATATTCTCCTAGAGGAAGAGAATCAAATGTAATAGAACCATTAATTAGACCATGTGTCCATTTCCAATAAATAACATTACCCCAATCATTTGAACTACCTTTTGGATAGATAGCTATCCAATCTTGGTTCTCTTCTCCTTTCATATTTTTAAAATCTACTACAATATTTTCTCCAATATTATAGCTATTTTTAGTTGTTTCTATAAATAACTTACTTTTTTTATCTATAGCAAATGATGTAGAAGCTTCAAGTTTAAAAGAGTTTTTAAAAAAGGCTCTAGCTTCATACTCTCCTAGAGGAAGAGAATCAAATGTAATAGAACCATTAATAATAGCATTTGTCCATTTCCACTTAATAACATTATTCCAATCATTAGAACTACCCTTTGGATAGATTCCTATCCAATCCTGTGCATCTCCTAACATATTAGTAGCAGATACAATAATATTTTCTTGAGTTGAGTAGCTTTTTTTATCTGTATTTAGAGAGGCTATAGCATCTACTGCAGATAGTTTTGTTCCAAGTATCATTAAAAAAATAGTAAAGATTAAAGTTGTTTTTAATTTCATATCAAATCCTTTATGTTGCTTATTTACTAATTATACTATACTCTTCCTTTATTACATATTGTTCTTTATAGTTTGAATATATTTTTTTATATCCTAAAAAGTTTTTATTAATTAGTAATATCTGCTTTCTAACAACTCTCTCTTCAGAAAAGTTATCTACTACTTTTTTTCTTCCATTTTTACCCATATATCTTAATTCAGCTATGGGTAAATCAACCATTTTTTTCATCGCTTCTGCTAACTCTAAACTATTTTTTACTTCAACTAAATAACCATTTATTCCATCATCAACAACATCTCTACATCCAGCTACATTGGTTGTAATAATTGGTTTAGACATACTTGAAGCTTCAAGTAGAACTCTTGATAACCCCTCACGATAAGAGGGAAGTACAATAGCATCTACTTTATCAATCTCTTCTTCAACACTATCTGAGTGTCCTAAGTATTCTATAATCCCTTCATCTATCCAAGAGTTTAACTCTTTCTCTGAAATTGCTGTTGGATTTGAGAGATATAGTGAACCTAAAAGTTTAAACGTACAACGTTCTGCATACTCACTTGCACGAATTACTCTTATCGCATCTATATACTCATTTATTCCCTTATCTTTTATCAATCTTGCTATCATTAAAAAAGTAAATTTTTCATTTTTAGATATGCTATTTTTAGATTTAAAATGGTTAACATCTATACCTGAACCTAAAATTAGCTCAACATCTCTCTCTTTAACTATTTTTTTATCTATAAAAAGTCTCATATCGTCTCTGTTTTGAAAAACTACAGAGTTGTTATATAGTGCAATTCTATATAGCCAATGAGCTATTTTAGAAGAGATTTTATTGTTTAAAAATACTGTTCCCAAGCCTGTTATATTGTTTATTGTAGGGATTGATAGTAGTTTACTAGCTAGTGAGCTATATATATTTGGTTTTATAGTATAGTTTAAAATTAAATCTGGTTTTATCTCTCTATAAAGTTTATAGAAATTATATATAAGTTGGGAGTCAACAAAAGGATTTGTCCCCTTATTATCTATTTTAATGTCATAATATTTAAACCCCTCCTCCTCTAGCTTTTTAGTATACTCATCTCTTGGAGCAATAAGTATAACCTCATATCCTATTTTGACTAACTCTCTAATAAGAGGTAGACGAAAATTATATATATTCCACGATGTATTTAGTACAATTGCCACTGTTTTTAGCTCTTTAGTCTCTCTTGTTAACATAATCTTTTACCTCATTCATTGTAAGTGAGAGCATTCCATATTTAATATTTAATTCTTTAAAATAGATAAGTAGCTCTTCTAAATTTTTTAAGTTCTTCTCTTGATTCTTTCCAAAGTTATGAGGATGCCACCATAGATGAAAATTTTCTCCATTTATGGCTGAATATCTCATAGCTTTTTTAATTCTATTAATCTTTAGTCTCTCTAAAAATGATAATTTATTAAAATAGGGTCTTAACATCATGCTAGATTTTAGTTCCATTACTCCTTTAGTTGGTTTAGGTTCACTACTATGGTATCCTGATATATTTATATAGGTATCAAATAGACGATATATGCGTAGCAGTATTGATTTTGATGGTTTGTCTCCATCACAATATGCCCAATGAGTTGGATTTCCTCTATAGCTTTCCAATCCCAATAAATCCAATTTAGATATAGAGTCTAAATTTACCTGATTACGAGGAAAGACTAAAGATTTCAATCTGTATCCTCTATTTTTAGCAACCTCTATCGCTTTCTCTATGTCTACTATAAAAGCATCTCTATTTTCTAAAGGTTCATAGGTAAAAAAGTGTGAGTAGGTGTGTGTAGCCAACTCTTGATTTGGAGTTGAAGAGATTAAAGAGATAAGGTTAGATGCTGTATGCAGTTTAGAAAACTCTTTAGAGTATGGAGGAGATAGGGAGTCTAAATAGATATAGGGGTCAACATCTCTATTTAAATAGTTAGGTAATCTATCTGGTATATCAGACATTATCTCCTCTATATTATCATAAAATAGAAATCCAACAGTTGCCCATGTTACATGAATATTATACTTTTGAAAAAGGGCTAACATCTTTGGAATAATAGTATATACTGCAACTAATCTATCTTGATAGCTCTCTAACTCTCTATTTGCTCTAACTCCCCAAAATAGTTCAAAATCTAAAGATATTGTAAATGTTCCTCTATCCATTTAGTAGTACCTCTCTATATTGAGATGTGATATTCTCTACAGAGAACTCTTTTGCTCGATTAAATGCTTTAGTTTGATACTCATAATAGAGAGAACTATTGCTAAATATATATAAGATAGATTTGGCTAGAGCATTAATATCTCCTACTCCATATAGAGTACCAAATTCAGCTAACTCCATTCCCTCTACTAATCTTTTAGAGCTATCACTATTGGGAGCTAATATCTCTCTTGGACCACTTAGACAATCACTACATATTGCAACTGTTTTACAAAGCATAGCCTCAATCAATACATTAGGAAATCCCTCTACTAAAGATGAGGAGACAAATATATCTGCTTTTTTGATATATTTAAATGGATTATCTACTTGACCTAAAAAATGGATACGAGAGCTTATTTCTAAATCTTTTGCTAACTCTTCTAAACTCTCTCTCTCCTCTCCATCTCCAAGTAATATAAGTTCAATATCACTATCTACTCTACTAACTGCTTCAATGGTATCTTTAAATAGTTTAAGCTCTATCAATCTACCTACTGTAACAATATATCGTTTATGGCTCTTAAATGTAAAATCTTCTATAGGCTCATCTGCCTCTTTTAAAATATTATCTATATCAAAAGAGTTATATATAACCCTCTCTTTTTTTGGTTTAAATAGTTTTTTATGAAAATCACTCTTCATCTCAATAGAGTTATAGATAACCATATCTGCTCTAGGATATAGATGTTTGATTAAAAATAGATTTATCTTTCCAGACAACCCCTCTTTAAAAAATCGAGATACAACAGAACGATTTGAGACTTGAGTTATATGTTTTGAACCAAATATAGTTGATATTAAATTTACAAAGTTTGAACGAAAAAGATAACTATGAATTAAATATATATTATGTTTTTGAACATACTTTTTTAGCCTCCATGCATGATATGGTATATATAACATTTTTTGTAAACTAGATATGTGGTCATTCATCTTTGATAAATAGATAACCTCTACCCCTTTTGGAATTTGATAAAAGTTATTTTTAGTTAAAGCCAATATTGTAACACTATAGCCATCTTCTACAAATCTTTTAGAAATTGTAACTATTGCCCTCTCTGCTCCACCCTCACAAAGAGAGTTCATCAAAAAGTATATTTGAGATTTTTCTTCACTATACATAACAAACCTCTTTAGTAGAAAAAATATCTTCATACTTTCTCATAATAATCTCTTTGGAGTATCTTCTTCTTACAGACTCTTTAACCTCTAACTCATTAAATTTAAACTCTATAGCCTCTACAACTCTCTTAGCTAAAGCTTGAATATCTCCATTTTTAACAGATAATCCATTTATACCCTCTTCTATAATCTCTGTAACTCCACCCTTACAATCAAACGCAACAACTGGAGTTCCTAAAGAGTTAGCCTCTAAAAGTACATTTGGAAATCCTTCATGTTCGGATGTCAATAGTAAAATATCGGCTCTTTTCATATATGGGTATGGATTTGTCTGATGACCTTCAAAATATATACGACTATCTATCTTTAGTTCTTTAGATAGAGATTTTATATTTTGCTCCTCTAAACCAGAACCAACAATAGTTAAAGTGTAGTTTTCAGGTAGAAGTTTGAATGCTTTTAATAGTAAATCATGCCTCTTTCTTTTACGAAGTGTTCCTACTGATAGTAGATTTACCATATCCTCTCTAAACTTATAATCTATTGATTTTAATGATAAGCTATCTATCTTCTCCATATCAATAGGATTGTTAATCAACTCTATTTTCGATTTAGTTAATGGATAATTTAACTTTAAATCATCTCTCATATCTTCTGATTGAGCAATGATTACATCAAAGTTTCTATATGTATTACGGTATAGAAAGTCAAAAAACTTTGGATATTTCTCCTCTTGATTTTGTAAAGAGACAATATTTGTCTCTCGTGAAATCCAATATGTTTTTGGTAGTATAGTTTTCATAATAGGAATAAATGGAGCTAAAGCAATATTTAGATGACCAATTCCTGAAAAGATGATATTAGGCTCTATTTTATAAATCTCTTTTAAACATTTAGCCATACCTTTTTTAACTGATACTCCTCCTAAATCATGAACAATAATAGATGAATCAAGTAAATTTTTCAATGTTCCAATATTGTGAAATATAATAAGATGCACTTCATCTTGATTTGAGGAGAAATGGTTTAAAATATTTACCATCATCCGTTCAGCTCCACCCATGGTTAACTCGTGAATAATGCCTACAAGTTTTTTCTTTTTCATGAGATAATCCTATCTTGTATAACTTTTAGAGCGTAATATGGTAAGGTGTAGTAGTTATAACGGACAACTTTTTTACCACCAAAAGATGCCTTAAATTTGTCAATTCCAGCTAAAGGGGAGTTTGGGTCATTTGTATATCCACCCCAATCGAAAGTTTTAAAACCTTCTCTTTTAAAATGCAACATTGTATGCCAATGAAGATAACGATTAATCCATCCTATTTTTGCACCTCTATGTTTATCCTCTTCTTCATATAGTGTAGAGATAGAGTATAGTAGACGTACTATTCCACTCTCTTTGTCTAAAAGATAAACTTGCATATTTGTTAAAATTCCATCTAAATAACCAGATAGATAAAAAAGATTTGAATGGTATTTATTAATAGATTTTTCTTCTACTTCAGGTAGTTTTTTAGCTTTAGCAAAACATCTATAAAACTCTAAAAAGAGTTCTTTAGAGTCATAATCTGCTCTATAGCTAAACTCTTCTATTTTATCAAATTTACGTATTTCATTGCGAACATTTGGTTTAAACCTAGAAAATATTTTTTCTCTATCATCTGTTAAATCATTAAGTAAAGTATATATTATCTCTTTTTTTAAACCTATAATATCTATATTAAATTTTGCTTGACGATAACAGTATAGTCCAGATATTATATGACTTTTTTTCAATTCCATTTTAGAAGCAAACCAAACCTCATTAAGAGGTATACCTTTTATTCTATAAGATATTTTTAACATCTCTACATCCATCTCTCATGCCACATTTGGAACATCAAAATAGACCACAATTTTTTAACAGTTACATTTTTTCCGTTTAAGTACTCATCACGCATTTTTATTACCTCATCTGTATTAAAATATCCCTCTTTATCTAATTTTTCACGACTTAAATAGTCTAAAAAATACTCTTTTAGCTCATCTCTAAACCACTCTGTCATAGGTGGGGAAAAACCCATTTTAGGGCGATTCATTAGCTCTTTTGGTATGTACTTATGTGCAATCTCTTTAAGTATCCACTTTTGAACTCCATCTCTATATTTAAATTTAGATGGAAGTTGTGATGCAAACTCTATAATCTCTCTATCTAAGAAAGGTTCACGCCCCTCTAACCCCACACTCATTGTTGCTCTATCAACTTTAGTCAAAATATTATTTGACATATATGTACTATAATCAATAGCTAACATTTTTGATAAATCATCTTTAATATCATTAATATCTACATCAAAAGATGTCTTTAGCTCAACCCTATTGAAGTTTAATAGATTTGATAGTTGATTGTCTGTAAAGTGTTGAGAACGATACTTTAACATTTGAGCAGAATTTTTGCTAGATAAGAGAGTTCTAATCTTCTCATAACGTGTTTCAAAGTTGTATAGATGTTTATTAAAAGGTACATTATTTGGAGATATAGAGTCCATAGCTAAACCAATACTACTCTTTAATATATTTGGTAGATACTCAAATCTTTTTTGCATTTTTAAAATATTGGAGTATTCATCATAACCTGCAAAAATCTCATCTCCACCATCAGCACTAAGAGTTACAGTTACCTTCTCTCGTGCTAATTGGCTAACTAGAACCGTTGGAATAGCAGAATCATCTGCAAATGGTTCATCATATATTTCAGCTAATTTTGGAATAATCTCTAACGCATCTTTGTGGCTACAGTAGTAATCATGATGATTAGTTCCTAGATGTTTCGCAACCTTTTTAGCATAAGGAGATTCATCATATCCTCTCTCTTTAAATCCAATTGTAAATGTATTGATTTTCTTATCTCTATCACTTTGAAGTAGGGCTGTAACTAAAGAGCTATCGTACCCTCCACTTAAAAAAATACCCACAGGTACATCAGATACCATTCTATAGTTAAATGACCTTTTTAATATCTCTTCTGTTTTATTAATCGCTTCATTATCACTTAGAAAGAGAAGAGGTTTTTTGTAGCAATCAATAATAGACCAATACTCTCTCTTTTCGATTGTTTGACTCTTTAAATCAAGCTCTAAAATATGTCCAGCCTCTAACTGCTCTGTTGATTTAAAGATAGAGTAGGGTTGCATAACATAACCATATTGTAAATAGAGTGCTAAAACATCCCTGTTAATCTCTTTTTGAAAATTTGGGTGAGAATGGAAGCTCTTTAGTTCACTAGCAAAAAGAAAGAGTCCATCTTTAAGATACCAATATAGTGGTTTAACACCTGCTCTATCTCTAATCAAAGTCAAACGCTCTTCTCTTTTATCAAAAATCGCAATAGCAAACATACCATTAAATTTTTTAACTGATTCTACTCCCCAATGGTGATAAGCATTTAAGACAACCTCTGTATCACTATTGGAGTGAAATTTATATCCCAAATCTTCAAGTTCAACTCTAATCTCTTGAAAATTATAGACTTCTCCATTGTAGACAATCTCTAAGTTTTCACAACTCATAGGTTGTCTACCTTCATTAGATAGGTCTAATATGGAGAGTCTTTGATGTCCAAGCCCAACAGTAGCCGTTGCACTATCTTGATATGATTGACCATAAGCATCTGAACCTCTATGTTTAACTCTTTTCATCATCTCAGAAAGATTATCTAAGCTACTCCTCTTTGTAAAATCACAAAAACCCACTATGCCACACATACTCTCTCCTTTTTCAGATGTATAAAATATAAATTATTTAAATAGAAATGAAATATCTTTACTAAAACTTCAGCAATAGCTAGACCGTAAACTCCATAGAGTGGAATTAACATAGCTATTAGTACCATATTTACAATGAGTGTCCAAAATGTAGATTTAGTAACATAGAAACTCTTCTCTTGAGTTACAAAGCTTTGAGAATATAGTCCTCCTAATGGAGCAATTATCAAAAATAGGCTCATAATCTGTAACAACTCCACAGTAATAAGAGTCTCTTTACCTGATAATAGATAGACAATCTCTTCAGAGTTAAAAAATATAATCAAAGATAAAAATAGCATTAGAGCCATAATCACTTTCAAAAATTTATAAAATAGAGAGTAGTACAACTCTCTACTCTCTATCCATTTCTTTGATAGATATGGAAATATGACTTGATTAACAATATCTCCCAAACTAACTAAAGCTGAAATTACCCTATATGCAACAGCATAATAACCAACCATAAGATGATTAGTAAAAATTCCTAAGATGAAAATATTGCTTGATGAGTAGAGAGTAACTGCTAGTTTAGAGAGAAAAATATGCCAACCCATAATAAAGTATCTTCTTAATACTTTGTATGGTTGCCATATAAATCTAATTTTAAACTCTTTATAGATATAAAATAGAGATATAACTCCTACCATAATAAATCCTAGACTATTAAATAGTGGAACTAAATAGGCATCATCTCTCTCTTTTACAAAAATCAAAATAGCTACTAGAAAAAATAGTTTTGCTACAATATTTAAGATAGCAATATATCTCATCTTCTCTATGCCTTGAAAAAACCATATTGGAAAAAGAACCTCACCAATAACCATTCCAAATGTTAAAAGATAGATAGTTGCATCTCTACCTAAAGTATCAAATAACCATACGCTTAATAGTAAAATAGAGAGACCAACCAACATTAAAACTATTTTAATCATCATCACAGCAGAGAAAATCTCATTTAATTTTTTACCATCATCTCTATATATTGAGACCTCTCTCGTAGCCGTAACATTAAACCCATAATCACTCAAAATCATAAAATAACTAGAGAATGCTGTAGCCATTGCCAATAGACCAAAGAGTTCAACTCCTAAGGTATATAGTAAGTAGGGGATTACCAAAAGAGGTAGTAAAAAGTTTAGACCTTGAACAATCCCCAAAGCTAAAAAGTTAGAAAGAAGTACTTTTTTCTCCTGCTTGTTTACAATTTTAGATAGAATATTCATAACACCTCTTCTTATTTTTACCTTAATTATTTATATTATATTTTATATTTTATAAAATTCTGCTGTTGCACTACTAGGATAGGTTATCTTCTTAATAAGTTTAAAGTGATTCTTCAATAAATCTAAAGAGCCATTTCCATAAATTAGATATACATCATTTTGAAAATTTTTCTTCTCTTTTAGTATGTTTTTAATTAACTTCTCCATTACAACCTCATCAAATGGGTTAAATAAGTATATAACAGATACATCGGATGGTGGTAGAAAAGTTGTTGCATCAGCGTAAAAAGAGTTAACATTATCTAATTTCAATTTTTTAATATTCTCTTGTGCTATCTCATGAAGCTCTTGTGCAAATTCAATCCCAATTGTTCTCTTGAACCCTAACTCTTTAGCATGTATAATAGCAGCACCTTTACCACTTCCATAATCTATGAAAAGCCCTCTATTTAAAGGCTTATCTATGTTATCTTCCAAATCATATATCAATTTGGATAAAAAGTCTTTTGAAGTAGATACTAGTGCTGTACCATGCTCTTTATGCTCTCCTATTCTGGTTAAATCATAAATATTTTGTGTTGAGAAATCTAGACCCTTTATTTTATAATTAACTCGTTGACCTATTTTTTTTATAGTTGGAGAGATACCATTCTCTTGAAGAGAGTTTACAAATTCCCCAAATTTGTAGACAATACTATTCTGATGAGACATATCTGCATTTGTATGTGTTGTTTTCATATTAAACCTTTATTAAATTATATTTTTAATTTTATTTGATAATATTAACATATAAAATATACTATCAACTTGTAAGTATGGCATATTTTAACTTTGTTAAATATTGTTTGATAACCATATTTAATATGTTATATGTTATTGTATTGCAACAATAGTATAAAGGAGTGTTAAATGCAAGAGTTTTTTGGCTTTATTGATTACAAAAAAGAGGATTTCTATCCAAATATAAATAAGAAAAATATTTTCGTTGAAGAGAAATTTTCAAAGTTTAATATATTTTTTTCATATAGAGAGAATTATTTAAGCAATCATATAAATAGTAAAAATATTTTTATATTTCTACTTGGTAATATCTCAAATATTTTAGATTTAAAATATCTCTTAAATGATGAAGAGGATAGCACTCATATAGAGATTATTGAAAAACTATATAAAAAGTGGGATATTGAGTTTATAAATAGAGTTAAAGGCTCATTTATTATTATTATTTACGATAAAGATAGAGATAGATTAATGCTTATTAAAGATAGAGTTGGAAAAATTCCACTCAACTACTATCAATCTGATGATAAAATCATCTTTGCATCCTCAATAAAGAGTTTTAAAATGGTTTCAACATTTACTCCTCACATAAATCCAGAGGCTCTAGCCTCATATCTTC
>CAMZNQ010000060.1 GCA_947313765.1 uncultured Sulfurovum sp. | reverse complement strand
TTACTTCATTAGATAAACTAGTTGGTATCGATTCATACCCTGTATTTTCATCATAATAAGTATATAAATATTTATAAGTACCATTTAGATTACCAGTACTATAACATAAAACACTAGCAGATGGTGCTTCAGAATCATTAGATAAACCTAACTCTGATTCACCTCCACAATCTTCTTTATATATTACGCCACCTATATTAGAATATAAATCATTGTTCATATTAGTAAAATAAGTATTTTGGTCATAACTAGTTATTAAGTCACACTTCTCATTATATTTCCAATAATTTTTAGCTTCAATAGCTGTTTCAGTTAAACCTAGTTCAGATTTTAATTCACCTGTTTCATGAGTAGCATTAGTATAAGTTAGTGCAAATTCTGATTTAATTAATTGTGAGGCTAATCTAGTAGATAAGCCTCCTGTAAATAACTTATCTGTCATAATGTCTTAACTCGAACTTAAATATTTTCTCATTGATAGCAGTTGATTCTTTAAACCAAATCTTATCCATATGTATATTATTAGTAACTCTTAATAGTTTACACATAGAGAATAATGCTCTATATTGAATTAGGGATAGGTTATCTACTCCAACTTTACCACCTATATAACATACATCTATAGATTTTTCATTATCTGTAAATGATTCAATAGATATACCTCTTTCAACTACTCCATTTTGCTTAATTATTAGATGATAATCTTTATTTTCTTTATGTAATTCTTTAGCCCCTTTGTTACAAGCATAAGAATTATCTCCAGAACTAAATATTCTAATATATTCAACAGGTCTTTTAGCAAATAAATCAAAAACCTTTAATTCTTCACCCATTCTGTTCATTTTAGTACCCTTTTAACTGAATTAAAATAATAATATTGTTCAGATTTTCTAAGTTTTTTGATTAAGGTTATAGCTTTATTTTTATTATACATATCTAACCCTCCAAATTCATCTACATCTATCTTAACAGGTTTAATAAGAGGTAATCTATAAGTAATCTTCTTACAAACATTAATGTATTTAATTTCCTTTTCAGGTTTTATTAAACTACAACCATTAAATAATAATACACTAATTAAAATTAGGTTTTTCATAATATCTCCGTACAATTTGATTCACATCCACTATCAGATGTGTTATTTATTTCTTTAATAGTATTTTCTATTAAAGATTTATTAACAGCGTCAAAATATATCTTTTCATTATAATCTGTTATAAAACAGATATAAATAAAAAATATAAATAAACTCGTTACTATAACTAGTAAAGTAGCTAGTATATTCTTGATTTTTATTTTCATTCTACACCTTTAGATTTTTCAATAGTTCTAAGTCCAAAACTAATACTTAGAACAGTTAATATACTATTAATAATATCATAATTTATATTAATATTGGTTTGAAATATAGGTAATATTAACACATTATTAATTATTATACATAATAATAAGACTAAATATAATAGTCTCCAACCATTAACTAGTTTCTTTGTAGTAATAGTATTAATCTTATTTATTTTCTCATAAGTATTTATACCATAGAAAATATTTAATAAACCTAATATAAAAATTATTAAAGATGTATTAATATGTAACTGTGGATAAATATAAGGATATATTATCAACCAAGTTAATAATATTATCAATAATATACTAATAAAAATATATCTCCAGGTGGTTATAAAGAACATTACTTTCCTTTTAATATATAGATAATTATAGATAATACTATAGAATAGAAACTAGTTATAATAAACCATTTAAATTTACCGGCTTCCTTATCTTTCTTTTCTATTAAATCCTCTTTATATTTATTTAATTTATCTAAATTTTCTATAGCTTTTTTTTTTTTTTTTTTTTGTAATTTATCTATTAATTTTAACTCTTTAAGTATAAATTTAATCTCATACAAGTTATTTGTATGAGATTCTAAAGATTTACTTAAATGGACTATATCTTTTTCTATTTTGTTGATTCTTCTTTCCATATTTTATAAGCCTTTTTATTGCTATTCATTATCTCTGAAACTTTTAGTTTTTCATCTTTGTCAAATCTAGCTTTTAATAAAGATTTAAACTCTTTATTTCTAGTAATTTTATAATAGATTTTTCTATCCATAATATATACTAGCATTAAATCACTCAATTCTACGATTTCTAGGCCTGAAAGTCTTGAAGCAACTTTACATAGAGTTTTCTTTATTTCTCTATCATTATCTGGTACTATTTTAGTAGTTTCAAATTTAGATTCTAATTTTTCTACTCTATGCCAATCATCATTAATGAAATAATATCTAAATTTTGAAAAATCATAACCTAATAATCTTTTATCTGTGTAGATACCTTTATTAAAAGTATCTTTATCTTTTATTAGTATGATATCTACTAATTCTTTTGTTGATGGGTCTATTTTATATAACTTTTTCATATTATCTCCTAATA
>CAMZNQ010000059.1 GCA_947313765.1 uncultured Sulfurovum sp. | reverse complement strand
TGCCATACTCTCAAGCAGATGCAATGGCAAAGCTTATTCCAGATGAGTTAGGGATTGACCTTAAAAATTCTTTTGAGAAAGAGCCTAAGATAAAAGAGCTATGTGATAGCAATCCATTGGCAAAGAGAGTTTGGGAGTTCTCTCTTGCACTAGAGGGGCTTAATAGAAATGCAGGAACTCACGCTGCTGGAGTTGTTATCTCCAATGAACCTCTTTGGAGAAAAACCCCTCTCTTTAAACCGACAGGACAAGATACTTTAGCAACCCAATACAATGGAAAATATGTAGAAGATGTTGACCTCATTAAGTTTGACTTTTTGGGTCTTAAGACTCTAACAGTTATTGAAGAGGCGTTAAAACTAATTGAAAAGCGTCATGGAAAAAGGATTAACTTTGTAGAGGAGAACATTAACGACCCTAAAGTTTATGAGTATATCTCAACAGGTAATACACTTGGACTATTTCAGATAGAGTCAGCAGGGATGCAAGACCTAGCCAAAAAGCTAAAACCAAATGGATTTGAAGATATCATTGCGATGTTAGCACTATATCGCCCAGGTCCAATGGAGTCTGGAATGTTAGATGACTTTGTGGAGCGTAAACATGGACGAGCAGAGATTACCTATATGTTTCCAGAACTAGAGCCTATTTTAAAACCTACCTATGGGGTTATTGTCTACCAAGAGCAGGTTATGCAGATTGTTCAGACCATTGGTGGGTTTAGCCTTGGTGGTGCAGATTTGGTGCGTCGTGCAATGGGTAAAAAGATTGAAGAGGAGATGGATAGACTAAGAGAGGAGTTTGCCATTGGTGCAGGGAAGAAAGGTCACAATATGGAGACAGCACGTGAACTTTTTGACCTTATTGTAAAGTTTGCAGGGTATGGTTTTAACAAATCTCACTCAGCAGCATACGCTATGATTACTTTCTACACCTCATTTTTAAAATACTACTATCCAACAGAGTTTATGGCTGCAATCTTAACACTTGAAAAAAATAATACAGATAAAGTTATCAAGTATGTAGATGAGTTAAAGAGTCTAAACATTACACTAAGACCACCAAATATTAATCGTTCAGATTTAGTTTTTCAAGCAGATGAGATAGATGGAGAGAAGATTGTCTTTTTTGGAATGGGTGCATTGAAAGGTGCTGGAGATGTAGCTATTAACTCCATCATTAATACTCGTAATGAGGGTGGAGAGTTTAAAGATATGAATGATTTTGTATCTCGTATTGATGGTAGCGAAGCAAATAAAAGGGTCATAGAGTCTCTAGCTAAAGCAGGAGCATTTGATGAATTTGGTCACTCTAGGTGTGCCATTTTAAGCCAAATAGAGACCATTATAGAAGCTGTTGGTAGAGCAATGTTATCAAAAAAACAGGCAGTTGGTTCACTCTTTGGAGATGCAGATGAGATGATAACCGTAGAGGTTGATATTAAATCTATGCCAGAGTATGATTTACTAGAGATTTTAGATATTGAAAAGGAGTCATTAGGATTTTATGTATCTGGACACCCTCTTGATAAATATAGAGAAGAGTTAGATAAAATTAAATATACACTAAGTTCAGAGATAGAGGATTTAGCCGATGGCTCACAAGCCCTTTTCATTGGTAAAATAGATGAGATAAACACTAGAATTTCCAAGAAAGGTAATAAATTTGCTATTGCAAATATCATGGATTTGCATGGAAATATTGAACTTCTACTGTTTGAAAATCGTCTACAAGAGTTAGAAGATGATTTTGATTTAGATAAACCAATTGCTTTTAAGGTAAAAATTACTAAAGATGGTGACTTTACGAGAATGAATATCTTAAAGATAGAGTCGCTAAAAGATGCAAAAAAAGAGAAGGTAAAAGTTAAGAAAGAGAAGAGGTTTATCCCTGAAGAGACTCTAGTTCCTATCTCATTAGCCGTAAATCTTATGCCTGATACTAAAATCATGGAGGAGCTATTATGTTTAGTTCAAAAGCATATAGGTAAACATCCATTAAAGATACATATTAAATCTAAATTATCAAATGTTATTATTGAGTCTAAGATGAAAGTAAATCCATCTATTTTAGATGAGGTAAAAGAGCTTGGAATATATCAAGAGGAGAAAGTAATAACTCAACCTAAATAAAATTAATTTTAAGTATAATTTAACAATTTAACAATAAGGTTTGAAATGAGAATTAAACAATTGGGAATAGTTCTATTTATCTTAAATACACTCGCATATACAGAAGAGATTCATAAAAAAGAAAATCAATCATTTGGTGTTGAATTTAATATTATAAGACCTCTTCTTATGAAAAATATTGATATTAATTCACTCTCTGGAGGAATCAACTATTTTGATGATACAAGAGGAGTTGAAGTAGCACTTCCGTTTACCTATAATAAAATACTCTACGATAATAATTTTAGAGGCAATGATTATGATGACACAAGCTTAACTATAGATTTACATTATCGAAAATTTTTTCAAAATGAGGCCAACGGTTTCTATCTAGGAGGTTTTGGAAGATATGCCTATCTTGAAGGAAAAAGTAATAATGCTAAAATTGTTAAACAAAATAGATTTGGTATTGGTACAGAGTTAGGAGTACGTCTACGAGATAAAAAATCTTCTACCTATTTGGGTGTTAGTTTTGCAGTAGGAGTGTACTTAGATAAGGATGAAGCTAATTTTGTAAATGAAGGAAGTTTTATGGATATGGATAGAAAAAAATATTTTTGGGATATTGAGTTATTAAAATTTGGATATGAGTTTTAGGAGAAATGATGAAAAAACAATTTGCTATATTAACAATTTTAGGAATTATGTTATCGGGATGTGTAACTTATGAAGATGACCCTTATTGTAAAAAATACAAAGTTATTAGTTTTGAAGAGTTACGACAAAGTGTAATAATTGAAGAACCAAGAGAAATAAAAAAAGCAGGTAAGATTTATACCTATCAAACGTTGCTGTTGATTAATGAACCAAATATAGGTATTCACATTATTGATAATAGAGACAAGACTAATCCTATACCAAAAGCTTTTATTCGACTATATGGTAATGTTGATATTGCTGTAAAAGATGGATTTTTATATGCTGATAGTTTTATGGATTTAGTAGTCTTAAATATTAAAGATATAGAAAATATCACAGTATTAAAAAGGATAAATGATACTTTTGCTTATGATGAATATCAAATCATGAATAAAGAAGACAAATATAGATGTGATTTTAACACTTCAAATAGAATCATTATAGGAGAAAAAGAATGAAAAACAGATATATAACAATAAGTATATTTAGTATCATACTACTTATTGGTTGTGGAGAAAGTTTTAGCAAGAGTAATAGTAGCAATAATAGCAATATAGGTAAAGCTGGTTCTATGGCACGATTTGCACTTAAGGGAAATTACCTTTATACCCTCAATAAATCAGAAATGAATATTTTTGATGTGTCAGAATCATCAAACCCAAAAAAGATTTCTAAAATACATACTTCTTTTAATGTAGAAACACTCTATTCTTACAAGGACTATCTATATATGGGTGCTTCTGATGGAGTATATATTTACGATAATAGAGAACCAACACAACCTACTTATTTAAGTTTATTTACACATGCTAAAAGTTGTGATCCTGTGGTACTTGAAAATGATATTGCTTATGTCACACTAAATAGTTCAAATAGTTGTTGGCGACAAGAGCCTATTGGCATTAATCGTTTAGAAATTTTAGACACGCATGACCCCGAAAAACCTAAATTAATCAAACGTATGGATATGTGGGAGCCTAAAGGATTAGCTGTAAAGAATAATAAACTTTTTATTTGTGATGGAACAGAAGGGTTAAAAGTATTTGATATTAATAAAACAGAAACTAATAGTAGTTTAGTAATCAAACTCAATCCTATTGATAACAATCAAGAGGTTAACTGTTATGATATTATTGCTTTAGATAATAGTTTAATTGTTTCCAATCAAACAAATATCCGTCAATTTGATTATAGCTCTTTTCCAATGGAAATATTAAGTGAAGTTAAATAATTCATAATCATAATATAGTCTCCGATTCCAAGGTAATAAACAAATGATTAATATTCTCATCTTCTGCCCCAAACAATTAAAGAGAACAGAATAACCCCTACCGTATCTGCCACAAAATCAAAAAAGTCACAGGTACGACTTGGCAACCAATATTGGGTTATCTCCTCCAACCCTGCAAAGGTTAGCACAATCATCGCCCCTATTTGCAGGTTAAAACCAAAGATTTTTTTACTTTTAAAATTGAGTCCATAGTTTAAAAGCACTCCCATGACTCCATAGAGCATTCCATGCATGAACTTGTCCCCATAAGGAATGTGACCTATGAGCCGAAAAGCAAAGTTGTGGTCTGCTGTGTCGGCTAGGTAGATGATGAAGCTTATGAACAAGAAAAAGCTTAGGGGTAGTAAAACTCTCTTCATCACATCCACTCCCTTACCAATCTCTTAGCAAACTTCGTATCAATGGTCGCTTCCATCTTCTCAAACATATTGTAATAGCCAAGTAGCGTACGGTCAATGAAGATGTAGTCTGCATTCATCTTATGTACGGCGTGACGTTGGTTTTTTTGTACCTCCATAATGGTGTTAAACCGACGTTGTGAGAAGTCAGTGTTGGCTTTAAAGTCATACTTTTCACCATCAAAAATCTCAATGTAAATTCTGTCAAGTGGTTTAATGGCATTTTGGTAGAAGCTTAACTTCTCACTCATTTCGCCCTCATCTATCATGTTGAGTTCCACATACTGTTGGGCGACCTCTTCATCAGTTGCATGGTCTATGAGGAGTATGTGAAGTTTTGAAAAACCTCTTAAAAACTCTGTGTCAACCCTTTTGACACACCCAAAGTCAATCATGCCTAACATGTTGTCAGCCATAAAGATAAAGTTCCCTGGGTTGGGGTCGGCGTGTATCATTTTGAGTTGGTAAAGCCCCATGAAAAAAGAGTCAAAAATGAGTTGAGCGTAGTGGTTACGCACCTCTTGGCTTGGATTACTCTTTAAAAAAGCATCAAAACTCTCTCCCTCTAAAAAGGTAGAGGTTAAAACACTTTTGGTTGACAACTCCTCAACAATGGTTGGAACAACAATGAGTTCATGCTCTAAATTCTCTTCATAATATTTCGTATTTTGGGCTTCTAACTCATAGTCAACCTCTTCGGTCAAACGCTCTTTAACCTCATTCATGAGATGCTCAACATCTTGCCCTTTGGCGAAACGGTTCA
>CAMZNQ010000058.1 GCA_947313765.1 uncultured Sulfurovum sp. | reverse complement strand
TATAGTTGGTCTCCACGGATAAACTCTTTTACATACTTGTGAACATCTTTATCAATTTGAGCATTAGGGTGTCTTGCATCACGAAGATGAATAAAGACTCTAATAGATACACGATGTTTAATAAACTCCACTAAGTTCTTCTGCCATGCACCTTTTAAATCTTTAGATACTTTTGCATAACCAAATCCAGGTAAATCAACAAAACGTATCTTCCAATCCTTTTCATCATGTATATAACGAATATCAAAAAAGTTAATTAGTTGTGTTTTCCCTGGTGTTGCAGAAGACTTTGCTAAATTCTTTCTTGATGTTAATCCATTAATTGTAGAACTTTTACCTACATTTGAACGTCCTAAAAAAACTACTTCACTAACAGTATCATCTACACTATCGCCTAACGCTTGTGCCGATTTTATAAATGATGCTTCAACCAATCTTGGTGTTGCCATTATTTTCTATCCTCTATTTCAAATCTAAAATGTACAGGTCTCTTATTGTTACCTTTAATATCTGCTAAACCTGTCTTTAAATCTAACTCAATTATTTGAGCTTTTATGGTTCTATTATTTGTCTCATCAACAAGCAAAACATCTCCATAAAAAAAATATTTTGAACTATTTGGAGAGTAGACCACTCTATTAGTTTTACCTCTATAAGAGATTCCATTTTCAGTTAAATTAAAAGATACTTTTCCTTTAGCCTCATATTTCCTTGCTTTTCTCTTTTTATTGAAATAGACTGTAACTTTAAATGCTTTAAATCTATTATTACCCTGCTTTATCTCTGCATTTCCTTCAAAGAATGCAACTTTATTGATATCATTTGCATAAAAATGGTCTGCTTTAATATCAACTACATCTGCTTTAACTACTACAACAAAGAGGAAAATATAGAGAAATATAAATCTTTTTTTCATAAGTAAACCTAGTTTTTAGATGTTATTATAGCGTCTTTAAAAAAAATGAGAAAGAAAATGGTATAATTTCCACAATAAAACAAGGATTATATATATATGAAAAAACACTACTCATCAATTATCTCCAATGGTTTTGGAGTTTTTGCATCTAAAGAATTTCCTAAACCCATACAGAAGATAATTAATCACAGTTATGTAAAACTTATGGGACTTGATATGAGCCACTTTAACCATCCTAGTAGCTATCCTACATTAAACAAGCTATTTACAAGAGCTTTTGTAGAACCAAAAGAGATTATGGATGATGAAAAAGTCATGATTTCTCCTGTTGATGCCTTAGTTACCGACTATGGTACAATAGTAGATGGAAAAGCCTATCAGATAAAAGGTATGGAGTATCAAATAGAAGAGCTTTTTACAGAGTACCACAAAGAGGCAACAAAAGCTGTTGAGGGGGGAGAGTTTGTAAATCTATACCTATCTCCAAAAGATTACCATCGCTATCATACTCCAGATAAATTAACAATTAAATCATTAACACATATTCCTGGAAAACTATATCCTGTAAATTTTCCTCTATTGAGAAACAAAAAAAACCTATTCATAGAGAATGAGAGAGTTATCATAGAGTCAGAAGATAGAAAAGGTCGTATATTTATTATGGTTTTAGTAGGTGCATTAAATGTAGGTAAAATGGTTGTAACATTTGAAGACTCCATTAAAACAAACTCCGACATTAAAGAGCCACAGCACTATACCTATAGTGATTTAACTTTAGATAAAGGAGAGCTGTTTGGTTGGTTTGAGATGGGTTCAACCATACTTCTTTTTAGCCAAAAAGGTGCATTTGAACCAAAATTAGAGATTAATCAAAAAGTAAAATTTACACAACCAATAGGAGAGATTAAATAGTGAAAAAAGTAGTAATATTTGATATGGATGGCACACTAGTAAACAGCTCGTTGACTATTGTAAATGCCATCAACTTTGTAAGAGAAAACCTAAACTTAAAACCACTAAAGAGTGATGATATATTAGAAAAAGTAAATGACCCAAAACTTAACCCTGCTAAATATTTTTATGAGACAGAGATATTTACCCCTAAACATGAGAGACTATTCTCAGACTACTATACAAAAAATCATGAAAAAGAGTTAGTTCTATATGATGGGATATTAGAACTTTTAAAGAGTCTAAAAGAGAGAGGATTTAAACTAGCTATTGCAACTAATGCATATAGACAATCTACCTTAGAGTCACTCTCTTACCTAAAGATTTTGGACTATTTCCAATCAATAGCTTGTTATGATGATGTTGGTAGAGGAAAACCAGCACCAGATATGTTACTTAAAAATATTGAAGATTTAGGTGTTGCTCCACAAGATGCTATCTTCATTGGAGATAGTCAACGTGATATGTTAGCGTCAAAAACAGCAGATATTGATTATATTATGATTAACTGGGGATTTTCAGAATACGAGAATGCCATTCATAATATATCTAATTTAAAAGAAGAGATTTTAAAAAGGTAGTAAAATATGATTTTCTCTAAAGCAACAATAACAGATATGGTTTCAGTAGCCTTTATTGGAGTAGGTGTCTCTCTACCAGACCCCTACCACTTACCAATATTATCTATTGGGCTTTTTGCCTTTTCAGGAGCAGTAACAAATCAGTTAGCCATACATATGCTCTTTAACCGAGTCCCTCTACTTTATGGTTCAGGTGTCATAGAGAATAATTTTGAGACATTCAAAGCATCTATAAGAGATATGATTATGAAACAATTTTTTAACCCTGAACAGATAAAAGCATTTTTTAAAAGCGAAGAGCAGAAGATAGACTTAGTACCCTTAGTAAACTCTGCTGACTTCTCTCCTGCTTTTAATGCTCTAAAACAGAGTGTAATGGAGTCAAAGATGGGAGAGATGCTAAATATATTTGGAGGAGAGAAAGCATTAGAGCCTCTAAGAGAACCTTTTGCAAACAAACTTAAATCTTCAGTAGCAGGAATTGTAAGTTCAGATAGTTTTAAAGCACAAATGAAACATCACTTAGAAAACTCTTCACTAAATAGTGATTTAAAAGATTCTGTAGAGAAGCTAATAACCAATCGACTAAATGATTTAACCCCACAAATGGTTAACGAGTTGGTACATGAACTAATCCATACCCATCTTGGTTGGCTTGTTGTTTGGGGTGGTGTCTTTGGTGGAGTTATAGGGTTACTATCCTCATTTTTAATTTAAAAGGCTAAATCTTCTTATCTTAGGAGCTTGTGGATGAATATACATCCACCTATCATATACTCATGGTTAAAGACTCACTTATATTTAATCTCTAACTTTTTCTCATGAATACAGTAACAATTACAATCGTTGGAATTATTAATGATAACAGATATATTGGTATATCTAAAATATGGTTACTATTTAAGTAAAAAAAACCAAAAACTAATACTAGATATGAACCTAAACGATAAAAAGAGAATGAGGCTTTAGCATCTTTTGTTGTTTGCCAAAACGAGCGTCTACTCTTTTTCAAATTTTGACGCTCCTCTTTAACAACCTCAACTAGAGTTTTCTCTCTATTCTCCTCTTTGATAATATCATCATCATAAAGTTCATAAGGGTCTTCTAATTTATCTAAAGTATCACGTTCATCATCAGGAATTGCACCTACATCTAAACGACTTTTAACCATTGTCCTATAACTCAACATTGAACCGAACATAACAAAAGCAGAGGGTATAAATGCCATCTGTGTATTAATAAGCCAATTCTCTTCTCCAAATAAAAAAGTTAAAGTGATAATTATTAAATCTACCACAACTAAAGCGATAATAGCACTTTTCATTAATATTTATCATCCTCATCATCTGAATTATCATACTTTCTATGACGATATCGTGGGTCATTTGCCAACTCATCTAACGACTTTTTCTGTTTCTCATACGCTTTATAGACATTTAAAATAGCCCCTGCTACACCCCAAAATACTCCAAGCCACAACAACCATGGAATACCAAATAGGTTCTTCATTAAAAGTCCTAATCCAACTCCTAAAAGTATAGCAACAACTATTGATATACCTAAACTTAAACCATCAGCAGCAACAACTATCTTTTTTAATTTTGGCTCTTCTTTATTTGACATTATATCTCTTCCTTTATCTTAATATCATCTCTATCCCAACGCTCTGGGTCTAAAAATGTATCATCATGGATATGTTTAAACGATGCTCTTATCATCTTAAAAACTCTTGAATTATCTCTCTCTAACTCCTCTAACCATATTTTCATATTGGCTCTTGCATGAGGCATCTTTACATCTTTAAGCATAGCAGGACACGCTTCATCTCCAATGGGTTGCAGGTTATTATCATCAGCAAAGGCTCTTAACTGCTTCTCTCTTGCCTCTATAAGAGGTCGGATAAGATGAAAACCTCTCTCTGTTTTATAGATAGGAGCCATAGCTCTCATTGAACCATTGTAAAACATATTCATAAAAAAGCTCTCAACTGTGTCGTCAAAGTGGTGACCCAATGCTACTTTATTAAAACCATGCTCCTCTGCAAAAGTATATAAAGCTCCTCTACGCATACGTGAGAAATAGGAGCAGAATGAAGAGTTTTCACGAATAGCATCATTTGAAATCTCATAGATATTAGTCTCATAAACAGTATGTTTTATCTCGTACTTTTTACAATGCTCTACTAAATTATCATACTGCTCTAGTGGCATTCCATAATTAATGGTACACGCTTCAAACTCAAACTTAAAAGGTGCATGTCGCTGAATGTGTTTTAAAATATGTATCAGTGCTAAGGAGTCTTTTCCACCACTTAAACCTACTAATACTCTATCTCCTTCTCCTATAAGTCTAAAAGTAGCATTTGTCTTTCCTGCCACTCTTAAAAGCTTTTTTGAGATATTTAGTTGGGGTTTTATCTCTCTACTCAATGCTCTCTACCATATCTAAAATAAAATTAGCCGAAATTTTAGCTGAACCCACCATAAACTCATCAAAATCAACTCCTGCATCATCATTTGCTGTATCTGATATGGCTCTTAAGATAAAGAAAGGTACATTTAAAGCATCACAAACAACAGCTACAGAAGCCCCCTCCATCTCCAACGCATCAGCTTTAAAAGTTTTAGAAATCCACTCTTTTCGCTCACTATTTGCTACAAATTGGTCACCAGTTGCAATTACACCCTCTCTTAAAGTCAAACCTCTTCTCTTTGCAACCTCTTTAGCAATTGTACGCAAAGTTACATCTGTAGAGATACAGACCTCTCCCTCTGGCACATACCCATAAGGGTGACCAAAAGCAACAATATCTAAATCGTGTTGAGATAAACCATCTGCAATAATTAAATCACCTATATTTAAATCAGGATTAATTGCTCCTGCAACACCAGAGAATAGAAGTTTCTCACACTTAAATTTTTCCAATAAGATTGTAGCTGTTAATGAAGCAAAAACTTTACCTATTTTAGAGTAGGCAATAACAATCTCTTTACCTTTGTATGTTGCTTCATAATATATATTTTTTGCATACTCTATTTTTTTTATATTTTCAACTTTAGCTAGAAGAGGTTCTATCTCTTCAGGCATTGCACCCATAATGGCAATTTTACTCATAAATTATTCCTAACTGTTTTTGTGAAAGTATAGCAACTTTTAATTAATAAGCCCTCTAACTCTATCTCTAAAATATATTTAAAAAGTCATTTTTATTTAAGTTTATAAAAAAGTTTTGTTGCATTAATTGTTGTACTTTTAACTAATTCTTTGTATGGGACATTAGATAATTCTGACATTTTTTTAGCAACTAACTTGGTATAGGCTGGTTCATTTCTCTTACCTCTATGTGGATGTGGAGTTAAATATGGAGCATCTGTCTCAATAATAAGTTTATCGTCTGGAATTTTAGGATATACATTAATAAGTTTTTTAGCATTTTTAAAGGTCAAGACACCACCAATACCATAATAGAAATTTTTATCACTCAATTTCAATAATGCTTCATTTGCGTTATAACAGTGTAAAACTCCACCCATCTCTCCAGCATACTCCTCTAAAAGCTTAAGAGAATCTTCTGAAGATTCACGCACATGTACAATTAGTGGTAGAGATAACTCTTTTGCCCACTTAATCTGGTCAATAAAGACTTCTTTTTGCAAATTTTTCTCTTTAAGAATCTCTTCAGTAGATTCAGGAAGACGAAAATAATCTAATCCACATTCACCAATAGCTACACATTTTGGATGTGTAACAAACTCTTCTAATAGTCTTTTATCATAATTTTTAGCATCATAAGGGTGTACACCCACTGCAAAATAGATTTCTGAATAGTTTTGGGAAAGTTCTACTGCTCGTTTTAGGGTTTTTGGGTCAGCACCAGGGATAATAAAACGTTCTACACCCTGCTCTTTTGCTCTAAGAATTACCTCTTCTATATCATCATTGTATCGTTCATCATCTAAGTGACAATGTGTATCTATAACCATTTTTATAAATCCTTATATTAAAAATATAAGGATTTTATCAAATAATATATCTAAAGTGGCTTTTTAGACTCTTTTAACTCCATAGATATATCCTCACTATATTTAGACTCTTTCAGTGATGTATTATCTATAATATTATCTATTTCTGTAGCCAATAAGTTTAATTTGTTTTTAAACTCTCTTTGGTTGAATTATTGCTTAATGAATCAAAACCTACATAACCCATAACACCAATAGTTGTTAATAGAAATAGATTTAAAATACCTAATTTATATCCGTGACTGTTTACTTTGCTATTTAGATTCTACCTCTTTAGATATTGCTTGAGTATATAAAGAGTTATCTTGTCCAATAGAACTATTTACAACCTCTTCTATTGAAGAGGTTAAACTTGACTCCTTTTTAGGAGTTACATCTAGTTCCACATCTATTGAGTTT
>CAMZNQ010000057.1 GCA_947313765.1 uncultured Sulfurovum sp. | reverse complement strand
CTTTAGATATAATTTTTTTAACTTTAAAGGCTCTTGCTTTTCCTAAATATTGATTTGAAGAAATATTATTTTCATAGTGTTCTAAATCAGTATGTCCATAAATTTTAATATTTTTAACTCTATCTAAATTATATATTTTATAGTAAAAAACATCTTTTAAAAAAATTTTTCTATCTTGGCTAAAATCACTTTGTGCAGAAGGAAATCCTTGTAAAACAATAACTTTTGAGCTACTATTTAGGTCATAAATAATAGCTTGATTTTTATCTCCTATAAAATTACATTCTTCAACTTTAAAACCATTCATATATCTTTGACTACAATTGGTTATATTCTTATCTATTTTATACTTCGATTCTAAAGTGTTCATTAATATAAATAATAAAAAAGGTAAAGTTATTATCGCAATCAATATTCCTATCAATATTTTAGTAGATATTTTTTTTATCATATCTTTTTGTTTATAGATTATATTTTTATAACTTTCTTTTAATATTATTTGTTGGTATTCCCCATTATAATTTTTATCTTTAGACGATAATTTTTTTAAATTATTTCTTAAATCTAAATAAGAATCTTCACTTTGAAAAACATCCTCTTTTCGATAGAACAATTCATTTTTTCTTCTTTTAAGTTTATATTCCATTTCAAAAAAACTTGGATTTGTAATTTCAGATTTAATTACAAATAAACCTTGCTCAACATTATAAAACTTCTCTAATTCATCTATATTCATCATTGATAAATCATAATAAATTATAGCTTTTTTTAATTTTTCTTCTTCGGAGTATAGCTTTAATAATATTTTAGAGATTTTAACTATCTCTATATCATTATTTTGAAGTTTAGTTATTTCAAGAATTTTTTCATAACTATAAATACGCTGACTATCATTTATATTAAGAGATAAAAGAGCTTCAAAAAAGATTTTTGCTTTAATCAACTTATTTTCTATAAGTGCTATTTTAGCATCTCTCATAAGTTCATCAATAGAATATATATCATCAATATTTTTCAAGTATCGTATATATTTTGGCTCATACTCTCTAGCTTTCTTAAAATACTCCTTCACAAGAGTCTCTTCCCCAAATTTTTTAGAAATCATTGTTGCAAGTAAATACATATCTGCTAACTCCTTACGAAAGTTAGCCTCTGTTTCAATAAATTGATTTGTAATTTGAAATTTTTCTCCTAAATATCCTATCTCTTTTGATTTATCAGGTAATTTGCTATTGTGATATTTATCTCCTTGAAAAATATTTTTATACTCTTGAACTAAAGGGTTATCATAGTTTCTACAAATAATTAAATCTTGCATATCTTCAAAGTTTTCAAGGTCAAGAATATTTTTTTTTAATAGAAATATAAAAGGCTCTTTATCATTTAAGTAGGTAGGTAGATTAAAGGCTGTAAAGGAAGAAAGTTCATCCGAACGTTGAATAATAATACCAACTAAATATAATCTTCCATTATCTCTAATAAAAACTCCACTTCCTGAAAAACCCTTTAGTCCACTCTGTCTAAAAGATTCATTCGTACCTAAAGTATACTTATATTCATTATTATTTTTGATATATAATTTTTCAATAATTTCATCACTATCATCTTTTGTACCTTCTGGATAACCATGAAAAAAATATTCATGTTCTTTTCCATAGTCATCTGCGTATAAGATATTAACATTACTTAATCTTTTAAATTCATTATTCAAATCTTTAACTTCAAAAATGATTGCATCATAACCATCACAAAAAGATGTAATATTAACAATTTTACAAATCTTATTTTTGTATTGTGATACACTAATATCAGATAAACGCTTTTCTAAGAACTCCTTATGTGATACACTAATATCAGATACACGCTTTTCTAAGAAATCCTTTTTAACATCTTTCCAAGAGTCATCTCTTTCTTCTGTTATAAAATTGTGTTTAGCCGTAGCAAGATAGCATTTACTATCATCAACTTTAATAAGTACACCACTTCCATACTTACCAAAATCACTCTCAATTTTTACAGAATATTGTTTGATTAAATCGCTATTTTTTTTCATAATTTAAACTCTAATAAACTTTTTTTGTCTAATTTGAATCTATAGTTAGACTCTTCATTCATATCTCTAGGAAATTTTTTATCTATAGGTTGAATATAATTGAAATAAAAATTAATATTTTCAGCTCTATCTTCATGATTTAAAATTAGTGAATAAATCTCTTTGTCAGGATGTTTATATTTATAACTGTTGGGATGAGAACCATCAGTTAATGTTATAAAAGTATCTGTTTCTATTAAATCAAGGAACTCTCTATTAATATTTTTTTTGCTTCCATGATGAGAGAGCTTAACAAACTCAACAGATAACTTATTAGTCTTTGAATAACCCAATGTTTTTAGTTGTTCGTTGATAGTTTTAATATCAGCATCACCCAAAAGTAGAAAATTTTTATTTTTATATTTCAATATAAAAGCAATACTTGTTTTATTAGTAGGACTTGTTTCCAAACCAAATTTTGTATCATACAGGGTATCT
>CAMZNQ010000056.1 GCA_947313765.1 uncultured Sulfurovum sp. | reverse complement strand
CACCTGCAATGGCAGATTGAGAACCGATATTATTACTTACAAACTCAAAAGCTGTTTTATTATAGTAGTCAAGCCCTCGAACCAGATTAGTATCTATCTCATATTCTATATTTTCACTTTTAAGTAATCTAACCAACTTTTCAAAATCACTATCACAATTTAAACATAGATTTTTAACAAGTTTTGGAGAATATAGTAAAAGAGATTGACACTTATCATTTTTACAATCAAGTACACGAATAGGATTGATAATAATTCTTCTATTACAATCTTCACATATATCATCCCTATTTTTATCTAAAAAATCCATAAGTTTTTTACGATAGGTTGGCATACAATCAGAACAACCCAAAGAGTTTATCTTTAAAGTAAAGCTAATGCCAAGAGCTTTAAATATATCTCCAATCATCTGAATAATAGTAAAATCCTCATATACAGAAGCTTCCCCAAAACTTTCACATCCAAATTGATGAAACTCTCTTAATCTACCTTTTTGAGGGCGTTCATAACGAAACATAGGTCCATAATAGTAAAATTTAAATTTAGCAGATTGTTGACGGTCAAATTTTGATTGAACAAATGCTCTTACTACTCCAGCCGTTCCCTCGGGACGCATACATACATCATTTCCACCTTTATCCTCAAACTGGTACATCTCTTTTCCAACAATATCAGAACTCTCCCCAACAGAACGTTTAAAAAGTTTTGTCTCTTCTAAAATAGGTGTTTCTATATATTCATAACCATATCTTTTAGCAATAGTTATGGCAGTTGTAACAATATGCACAAATCGTTTACTATCTTCTAATGTTAAATCTTTCATACCACGAAGTGCTTTTATCATTAAAATTCCTTATTTATTTTTTGAAATTATACTCTTTATTTTTTAAGTAGAGAAATTTAGAAAAAAAACTCTAAAAAGCACTTTTTTTATAATTATTTAAGCTTAATTCCCCTATAATCTCATTCCACAAACAACTGGACAGTTGGGTGAGCTGGCTGAAACCACATCCCTGCTAAGGATGCGTACGGGTAACTGTACCGAGAGTTCGAATCTCTCACTGTCCGCCATTTCAAATTTATCCTTGCATTAATTTAGACCGTAATATTCTTTTCAAGAAGTAGTTCTATCTTATCTAAAAAATCATTATGACTTAAATATATCAGTTCATCAAAGTTACTTTGTATTTTATTTAAACTATCTTTATCTTTTTTGAGATTCATTAAACTTAAGAGAGTCTCTAAATATTCTCCCTCTCCTTTTGCAATATCTTCTATAATCTCAATTCTATTATTATCTAAGTAACTTAAACGAGCAGTACCATGATGACGACCTCCTGATGTTATTTCAGTAGTTACTTCACTAGATAGCTCAATACTAATATCTACACTTATCTCAACTGTGCCTTCAGAAGTTGAACAGAGTATATCTCCATCTCTATAATGTCTATCTCTGCTACTATGCTCATACTCTCTATGATAATCTTGTCCGTGCATTATTTTAGGTTTTACAGTTTTTGCATTTATGTAAAATGTAGTAAATAGAAGTAAAAGTATTAAATTTTTCATAAGTAATCCTAATTAATTTCAATAATTATATTCAACAGTAATTGATTTAGATATAATTTTATAAAAAAATTGTAGATAAAAAGAGTAAAATGGATTGGAAAGAGTTTAAAGCTAAAGATGATGTAGAAAGATTAGATAAAATATTAACTAAAGAGTTAAATGAGAGTCGAAAACAAATTGAACAGCTTATAAAAGAGGGTTTAGTTAAAGTTAACGGTAAAATTGTTATCAAAACAGGAAAAAAACTTATTATAGGAGATTCTATCTCCTATAGATTTAAAGATGTTGTTCCAAAAGAGGCTATAACAATAGATTTTGATGTAGATATTCTATATGAAGATGAGGTTATGCTAGTAGTAAATAAACCTTCTGGGCTTGTTGTTCATCCTGCTCCATCTGTAAAAGATGCTACTTTAGTTGATTGGTTGATTCATAAAGGTATCTCTCTATCAACCATTTCAGGCGAAGAGCGTCATGGAATTGTGCATAGAATAGACAAAGAGACCACTGGAGCTTTAGTTATTGCAAAAACAAACGAGGCACATCAAAAACTAAGTGAACAGCTACAAGATAAAAGCATGGGGCGTTACTATTTAGCAGTGATAGACCACCCTTTAAAATCAAATGGTATTGTAGAAAAACCAATTGGTCGAAATCCAAATAATCGTCTAAAAATGGATGTATCTCAAAGAGGTAAAGATGCTAAATCTGCTTTTTGTAAATTAGTTGAGACAGGAAGTCCTCATAATTCTCAAAAAAATTTAGAACTTATTGCTGTAAAGCTTTTTACAGGAAGAACACATCAGATAAGAGTACATTTAGAGAGCTTGGGGCGACATATACTTGGAGATAGTTTATATGGATTTAAGAGCAAAAAAGATACAATAGATAGAGTATTTTTACACGCATATAAACTATATATGTTTCATCCTATTACAGGTAGACGAATGGAGTTCGTTGCACCACTCTTTGCAGATATGCAAGAGTTTATTAATAAAAAGTTTAACCAAGGAGAAGTTAATGAAAAAATCAACCCTAATACCATTGACACTTATTTCAGCACTATTACTCAACGGTTGTAATCCTGCCACTTTTACAACCTATCAACTAGATTCAAATCTACCAAAGATAGATAATGTAAAAGCAGTAGCAGGAAACACTTATGTCGCTTTTGAGTGGCAACCTCTTGTAAATAAGGGAATTGATGGAGTTAGTATATATAGAACAAAAATAGATAGTAGGCTACCTAGCCAAGTAAAAGATTTAGTAAAAGTAAAAACAATATTAAATCCTTTCTCCTCTCACTATGTCGATACATCTCTTCGGCAAAATAGCAAATATACTTACACATTTACAACAATAAGAGGTAATTTTGAATCTCAACATGGAAAAGTGATAGATATTAAGACTCTACCTCCATTTGATGCAGTAACATTCTTTCAAGGTTTTCAAAAAGCACCTAATGTTATAAAATTAATATGGAGACCACACTCAGATAAACGTGTTAAAATGTATAGAATAGAGAGAAGTGTAAATGGTAGAAAATGGAAATTAGTTGACTCTGTCTCAGGTAGAATGATGTCTGAATATATAGATAAGTCAGTAGTTCTTGGAAACTCTTATGTATATAGAGTTATTGCTATTGGATTTGATGATAGTAGCTCAAAGCCAAGTAAAACAATTAGTATTTTAGCACGATAAGGAACTCTATGCCACATATAACTGTTAAACCATTCGATACCTCTATATTAAAAAAGGGAAAATATGGAGAAACCAAAGTTCTGTTTATTGCAAATGATACCCATACACTTGATGAACTCATTGCTGTAGAGCATAAAAATGAATCTTTTTTACTTCACTTAAAAAAGTCTAAAGATAATTGGTTGTTAAAATATGACAAGGTTACTAGACCACTTAAGGTAAATCTGCTCAAACAGGCTATTTTTGATATATCTAATAAGCTTAATTTGGATATTATCAACTCAAATATTGCTATTCATACTGCTAGTGAGATTAAATCTAGTATCTATGAGAAGAAGATAGAGGATTTTATTGATATAAATTTTCCATTTGATGAGGTCTCTATTGAGGTTGGATTTGGCTCAGGTAAACATTTACTATATCAAGCAAAAAGAAATCCTAATAAATTATTTATCGGGATTGAGATTCACACTCCATCTGCAATGCAAGTTCTAAAGCAGATTGAACTTTTAGATTTAAATAATATATGGGTTGTTAATTATGATGCACGTCTACTATTAGAGATGATTCCATCAAACTTATGTTCCGAAATATTTGTCCATTTTCCAGTTCCTTGGGATAAAAAACCACAAAGACGTGTTATCTCATCTATATTTTTAAAAGAATCTATGAGAGTTCTAAAAAAAGAGGGTCGTTTAGAGTTAAGAACAGATAGCCATAAATACTTTTGGTACTCTTTAGATACATTTTTAGGAGACAATGTACCTAAAACATTAGTAGAGATACGAAAAAATGAAGCACTTGAAGTAACTAGCAAATATGAGGCACGATGGTTAAAGCAAGATAAAGATATCTATGATGTTTATGTAAAATCATTAGAAAAATCTAAAGAACGAATTTTAGATTTTGATTTCTCTTTTAATAATATATTTTACAAACAAGAACTTTTAGATAAAATAACATCGAAACCTATAATTTTTAAAGAATCTTTTATACATTTTGAAAGAGTTTTTAAAGTTAAAGAGGAAGCTATTTTAATTAAGTTGGCATTTGGTAGTTTTGATAGACCAGAGCATAAGTTTATCTATATAAATGAAAAAGAGGCTTACTATTTTCACTCCAACCCTGTTAAAACTTTAACAAACCATAAAACTCATCTTAAGATTATGGAGTATTTAAATGTCTAATGTTATTGTTACAGAAAATCTTACGCTCTCTTATGAGGGGGATGAAGAGGTTATTACTAATGCTACCTTTTCAATAAAAAAAGGTGATTTTGTTTTTATAACAGGCCCTAGTGGTAGTGGAAAATCAACACTTTTAAAATCTTTTTATGGGAATTTAAAGCCTAAAAGTGGCTCTTTAATTATTGGTGGATTAGATATGATTAATATTAAAAAGCCTAAACTTCAAGAGTTACGAACCCATTTAGGGATTGTTTTTCAAGATTATAAACTTGTTAATGAGTGGACGGTTGAAAAAAATGTAGTTCTACCTTTATGGATTTCTGGTTACTCTGAAGAGGTTCAAGAGACTCAAGCAAAAAGGCTATTGAGCCATGTAAAATTGACTGGAAAAGAGAATAAATACCCAATGGAACTTTCAGGTGGAGAACAACAGAGAGTTGGTGTAGCACGAGCATTATCAAAAAATCCTTTTTTAATCTTAGCAGATGAACCTACAGGTAACCTTGATGAATACTCCTCTAGTGTTATTTGGGATTTAATGGAGAATGCTTGTAAGCAATTAGATACTACTGTTGTTGTTGTAACACATAGAATTCCAGTTATATTTAATATTAAATATAGACATTTTACCATTGATGATAAGGGAAGAATACATGAAGTTCGTTAAAAAACATATCTCTTTAATATTTCCACTAGTAGCAATTTTGCTAGGATTGGAGTTTTTTATTGTTTTTGACCGTACCACAAATACATATGAAAAGAGTCTATCTTCAGATTATAGTATTGTAGTTGTGGCAAAAGAGGAGATGAGTATTGATGACTTTAGGAGTTTAGATGCTCATATATTAGGAGTAAAGGAGCTTAAAAAACCTAAAGCTTTAGATAATGTTTATGTTGATAAAAATGAGGATTTAAATAGTGCAATACCAAATTTTTATGAGATAAAACTTGATAAACTTTTGGGAATTAAAGTGATAGATAAGCTAAAAAAGAACTTATCAGAATCAAAAAGTATTAAAAGGATAGAGACTTTTCACTCTACCTATAAATCACAATATGAACTTTTTACATTTATTAAATTCTCATTTGGAACTTTTATATTTTTTATGTCTATTATTGGATTCTTTTTAATTGTTAAGCAGATGGAAGTATGGAATTTTATGCATGCTCAACGTATGAAAGTTATGGAGATATTTGGTGCTTCACTATTTTTACGCTCTAAAGTGTTAGTCAATATGGCTCTTGTTGATGCTATTATATCTGCTATTTTAACCTCATCGATGTTTGTCTCTCTTCAAAAAATGTGGATTTCAGATACACAGATGGAGATACTTAAAGAGCATGTCTCTGATGTTTTTATATTTTCAGACTTTTTTATTTTACTCTTTTCCTCAATCTCTATTGTTCTTATTGCTGTATTTTTGGTTGTTATTAATGTAAAGGAGGAGTAGTATGAGGTTTATTCTTGGTTTACTGCTCTCCTTCTCTTTAGTTTTTTCCTCCTCAGTTGACAATAAAATTCGTCAAAAGAACAAAGAGTTAAAATTAAAAAAGATAGAGTATAAAAAGATGGATAATCAACTCTCTAAGATTGCAAAAAAGATATTAGTAGCCAAAAAAGAGAAGAATATTTTGGATAAAAAAATAGCTATTTTAGAAGATGATATTAAAAATAGTGAAGATAAGTACAGTAAATTAAAAGAGGAAGATAAAAAACTATCAAAAGATTTAAATAAAATCAACGCTATAATTAACTCTAAGCAAGATAAATTTGTAGCTTTAGTAGCTAAAAACTTCTCTATGGCATTAGCTCTTGAAGAGATAAAACACCCTACAAAAAGCTCTGTAATGATGCAAGAAGTTTATGAGGTATATGCAAAAAAAAATAGATTTGCAATAGAGAAATTAAAAAATGAGATTTTAAAGCTAAATAAAAAACAGCACTCTCTAAGAGTTAAAAAAGATTCAATCATCGAGTCTATTAATATATATAAAAATGAACGATTAGAGTATACTCAGAAAAAAGAGGAGAAAGATAAAATCATTACTACTCTAGCAGAGAATAAGGCTTTATATAAAAGACGTTTTAATCGTATTAAAAAGAGTAGACGTAGCCTAGAGAGAAAATTAGCAAAACTAAAAATTATTAAACAGAGTAAAAGAGAAGCTCTTTTAGCTAAACGTAGAGAGGCAAAAAATCGTAAAAATTTAGATTTAGAGGTTAAAAATAGTAGGGAATATTACCCTGTAAAAGTTGGAAAATATAGAGGTGGTAAAACAATATCTCCTTTAAAAGGTTCAAGGCTTATTAAGAAATTTGGTTCATATATTGACCCTATATATAAATTTAAAATCTTTAATAAATCCATTACTCTAAAAGCACCCTATGTAGGTTCAAAAGTAAGAGCGATACTTAAAGGAAAGGTTGTCTTTTCTGAAAATTCTGGTGGAATGCTTGGACGAGTTGTTATTGTCGAACATGCGAAAGGAATTCATACTATATATGCAAAACTTTCACGTTTAGCTCCAGGTATTTACGTTGGAAAGCAACTATCTAAGGGTTCGATTATAGGAAAAGTAGATAAAAGTTTAATGTTTGAAGTTACTAAAAATAATAAGCATATAAACCCTTTAAAGTTGATTGATTTATAATAAATTCGCTATAATAGAGTAAATTTTTAAAAAGGGTTTTAAGATGAGTTTAGAGAAAGTAATTTCAGGTTTTTTTATTATTTTAGCAATGACGCTTAATTTTGGTTTTTTTTATGGTGATATGGGTAATCCAGCACTCCATAGTACCTATGAACTATTTGCAGCTTTAGTAATTTCACTTATTGCAACAGCACTTAAAATTGGAGATAAGACTCAAATAGGTTCTGTGCTATTAGCAACATCATTAGTTGCAGATATTCAGTTAATAATAGCTGTTCTAGTATGGACTGTTGTTGAGTACACCTCAACAATGACAAGTAGTCACATGGCTACAATTATCTCTTTTTCAGGAGGAGCACTTTTAGCGAATATCACTTCAGTTGTTCTTTATGTAGGCGAAACATTAAAATCTAAAAGATAGTCTTATGAGAGATAATGCTTTTTGGATTATTTTACAGCGTCTAAGAAAACCATTAATAATTATTATTGTAGTGTATGCTATTGCTATTTTAGGAATGGTTCTTGTCCCTGGATGGGATGGAGAGAAAGAGTATCATTTAACTTTTTTTGATGCATTCTATTTTGTTTCCTATACAGCCTCTACAATAGGTTTTGGAGAGACACCATATGATTTCACATATACCCAACGTCTATGGGTTATGGTTGTTATATATATCACTGTTATTGGTTGGTTTTATGCCATAGGTGCAGTGATATCTACAATATCAGACAAGACTCTAAAGCAGGAGTTGTTAAAGAGTCGTTTTCGTAAACAGGTACAAAATATAAAAGAAGAGTTTGTTATTATATTGGGATACAATTATGTCAATGGAGAGATTATTAAAAAATTGACAGATGCCAATGTTAAGGTAGTTCTTGTCGATTATGATGAGGAGAAACTTAACTTATTTGAACTTGAAGAGTCCTCTATGGGTGTTCCAGTTATGGTTGGAGATGCTCTTCTAATAAATACTTTAAAAGATGCTGGAGTAAAATCTCCATATTGTAAAGCAATTGTATCTCATTTCTATAAAGAGGATAAGAATTTAAGAGTTACAATATTAACTCGTTTCTTAAATTCAAATGTTAAGGTTATAGTAAAAGCTACACTTAGAGATATAATTACTTCTCTTTTAGATACAGATATAGCTAAAGTAGAGAATCCTTTTGAAATATTTGGTAAACGTTTTGATATAGGTTTAACTGCTCCACACATTTTAACTTTAGAAAATTGGATTTATAAAAATTATGATTTAAAAGATGAAGCAAATTTTCTACCACAAGGACGTTATATCATTTGTGGTTATGGACGTTTAGGAAGAGTTCTAAAAGAGAAACTTGATAAACATGGGATTGATTATGTCGTAATTGATGAACATAACGTTGGAACAAGAGAGATGAGAAGGAATGAGACTTTCATTAAAGCTAATGCTGACGATAAAGAGATTTTGATAGAAGCAGGTATAGAGAGTTCATCTGTTTTAGTTGCAGGTACACATAATGATATAGATAATATATCCATAATCATTACAGCTAGAAAATTAAATCCAAATCTCTATATAATTGCACGAGAGAATATTATGAAAGAGATTAGCATATTTGAAGCAGTAAAAGCAAATTGGCTATTTATGGTAGAGAGAATCTTAATAAATAAAACCTCTCTACAGCTATCTCAACCATTAAAACACTCTTTTCTAAAGAATATACTATATAAAGATGAGGAGTGGGGTTGTTCATTAGTAAAACTTCTTAGAACACAATTAGGAGATAATCCTCAATTGTTACATCTACCAATTAATATGAATAGAGCCTATGCAATATGTAATGCGATTAGTGTAGATAATGCATCTATAGAGTTAAATATACTTTTAAAATCACTATACAATTGGAAAGATTACCATAGAGCCATACCACTCTTTTTAAAACGTAATGGAGATGAATTTTTACTACCATCTAATGAGATATTAGAGATAGGAGACGAGATACTCTTTGCTTGTGATAAAGAGAGTAGGACAGAGATAGAGATTATAGCTTCAAATATCTATGATTTACACTATGTTATGACAGGAGATGATAAAAGAAATTGGCTATTAAGTAAGATTTTTAAGTAAGCAAATCTATTTTTTGATATAATTTCCAAAAAATATTTAGGAATATTATATGCAATTTATAGAGACTCGTGGTAATGATGGAGTTAAAGCTCAAAAGGTAAGTTTTTCAGAGGCAATTCTTAGCCCAAGTGCTAGTTTTGGAGGAATATATGTCCCTGAATCTCTACCAACATTTGATATTAAATTTTTAAATAAACATATAGATTCTCACTACAAAGTATTGGCATTAGATGTTCTTCAATCATTTAATATAGATATTGATGAGGTTATACTTAGAGAGGCTCTTAGTCGTTATGATGCATTTGATGACCCATCTAATCCTGTACCTTTATCTAAAATAGAAGATGACTGTTTCGTATCTGAACTATATCATGGACCTACTCGTGCTTTTAAAGATATGGCTTTGCAACCATTTGGCTATGTGTTGGCAAAAGAGGCTCAAAAGCATAATGAGAACTATCTTATTATGGCAGCTACTTCAGGAGATACAGGACCTGCTACACTAGAGACATTTAAAAACCAAGATAACATAAAAGTAGCTTGTCTATATCCAGATGGTGGAACAAGTGATGTTCAGAGATTGCAAATGGTTACTGAAGAGGCAAACAATCTAAAAGTTATTGGGGTTCATGGTAAT